>JAQUGB010000067.1 GCA_028684345.1 Tepidiphilus sp.
AGCGTCATACCCTGCGCCAAGGCCCGTTCGCTCGCACCCTGGATGGTGGGGCCGTCGGCCATGGGGTCGGAGAAAGGGATCCCCAGTTCGATCAGGTCGGCGCCGGCGCGCACCAACGCCGGCAAGAGCGCCTGCGTTGTTTCGACCGAGGGAAAACCCGCCGTCACGAAAGGGATGAGCGCCTTGCGCCCCTGCTCGCGCAGGCGGGCGAAGGTGCAATCGATGCGGTTCATGGGACGCTCCTCGTTCACCAGCGAATGCCCGAGCGTTCGGCCACGGTGTGCATGTCCTTGTCGCCGCGCCCCGAGAGATTGACGAGCAGCACCGTCTCGCGCGGCAGGCTCGGCGCGAGCTTGGCCGCATAGGCGAGCGCGTGCGAGGATTCGAGCGCGGGGATGATGCCCTCGTAACGGCACAACGCGTGGAAGGCCGCCAGCGCCTCGTCGTCGGTCACGGCCACGTACTCAGCGCGCCCCAGATCCTTGAGGAGCGCATGCTCCGGCCCCACGCCGGGATAGTCCAGACCGGCGGAGATGGAATGCGTCTCGCGGATCTGGCCGTGCTCGTCCTGCAGCAGGTAGGTGCGGTTGCCGTGCAGCACGCCGGGGCGACCGGCCACGAGCGTGGCCGCGTGCCGCCCCGTCTCGATCCCCTCGCCGGCCGCTTCCACTCCGATCAGGCGCACCGATTCATGCTGCAGATAGGGGTAGAAGATCCCGATGGCGTTGGAGCCGCCGCCGACGCAGGCGATCACGTAGTCGGGCTGACGGCCGATGAGCTCGGGCATCTGCCACAGGCACTCTTTGCCGATGACGGACTGGAAGTCGCGCACCATCTCTGGATAGGGATGCGGCCCGGCGACGGTGCCGAGAATGTAGAAGGTGTCGTGCACGTTGGTGACCCAGTCGCGCATGGCCTCGTTGAGGGCGTCCTTGAGCGTGCGCGAACCGGAGGAGACCGGCACCACTTCGGCCCCCAGCAGCTTCATGCGATAGACGTTGGCCGCCTGCCGGCGCACGTCTTCTTCGCCCATATAGACGACGCAGCGCATGCCGTAGCGCGCCGCCACCGTGGCGGTGGCTACGCCGTGCTGCCCCGCGCCGGTCTCGGCGATCACGCGCGGTTTGCCCATGCGCCGGGCGAGCAGCGCCTGGCCGATGCAGTTGTTGATCTTGTGCGCGCCGGTGTGGTTCAGGTCCTCGCGCTTGAGATAGATCTGCGCCCCACCCAACGTCTCCGACCAGCGTTTGGCGTGGTAGATGGGGCTGGGGCGGCCGACGTAGTGTTTGAGCTCATCCTCGAACTCGGCACGAAAAGACGCGTCGCGCTTGGCCTCCTCATAGGCCTGGGCGAGCGCCTCGAGCGCCGGCACGAGCGTCTCGGCCACGTAGACGCCCCCGTAGGGGCCGAAATGGCCCCGGGCATCCGGGTAGTGATAATCCATCAGCGCATTCCTCGGGTCACGGCGGCGAAGAAGGCCGCCATCTTCTGCGGGCATTTGATTCCTTTGGCCGCCTCGACGCCGCTCGAGACATCCACGGCCCAGGGTCGCACGCGCGCGATCGCCTCGGCCACCGTCTCGGGCGTGAGGCCGCCGGCGAGCACCACGGGGCACGGCAGACCGGGCGGGATCAGGTTCCAGTCGAAAGCACGGCCACTGCCGCCCCATACGGCGGAGTCGGCATCGAGCAGCAGCCCCTTCGCGTCGGGATAGCATCGCGCCAATTCTAGCAGATCGAGCCCCGGGCGCACCCGCAGCGCCTTGAGATAAGGCCGGGCGAAACGCCGGCACAACTCGGGCGGCTCGTCGCCGTGGAACTGCAGTAGATCGAGCGGCACACGCTCGAGCACCGATTCCACCTCGTCCGGGGTGGGATTGACGAAGAGCCCCACCGTGGTGACGAAGGGGGGCACTTCGGCAAGCAGGGCTTCGGCCTGCGCGATCGTCACCGCCCGGGGGCTGGGCGGATAGAAGACGAAACCGAGCGCATCGGCGCCCAGCCGGCAAGCCTCCCGCACGTCTTCGGGCCGCGTCAGGCCGCAGATCTTCACCCGTACGCGCCAGGGCCAGAGGGAATCTAGATTATGGGACATCCACTTCCTCGTATAGACCGAATTCGGGCCGGCGCACGATACGCTCGGGCAGCCCCAAACCCGGTGGGTACTCGACCCCACAGAAATAGAGCCCGGCGGCATCGAACGTGGGGGCGGCAAGCGCCCGCTCGCGCCGCTCGAGCACTTCGCCGACCCATTCGGGCGGGAAACGCCCCTTGCCCACGTAGACGAGGGCGCCGACGAGATTGCGCACCATGTGGTGCAGGAAGGCATCCGCGTGAAAATCGAAATGCAGGAAGGGGCCGCGGCGCTCGATTTCGAGGCGATGGAGAGTCTTCACCGGCGAGCGCGCCTGACATTGGGCGGCGCGAAAGGCCGAGAAATCGTGCGTGCCAAGGAGCCGCGCCGCGGCCTCGCGCATCGGTTCGAGCGCGAGCGGCCGCATCTCCCAGCCGACCAGGCCGGCGAGCGCTGCCGGGCGCACCGGCGCGTTGTAGAGTGCGTAGCGGTAGTGGCGGGAAGTGGCGCGATAGCGCGCGTGAAACGCCTCGGACGCGGGCCAAGCCGCCCGTACGGCGACGTCTTCGGGCAGGCGAGCATTCACCCCCCGCACCCAGGCAGAGGCGGGACGTTCGGCCGAAGTGTCGAAATGCACCACCTGGGCAAGCGCATGAACCCCCGCATCGGTGCGGCCTGCGCAATGCAAACGGACGGGGTGAGCGGCAAGTGCAGAGACCGCCGCTTCCAGCACTCCCTGCACCGTGCGCCCACCCGCCTGCGTCTGCCAGCCGTGAAAGCCTTGCCCGGCGTATTCGACGAGCAATGCCCAGCGCACTACCTCACCTCTGCCGGCAATGGGCGGTCATGCCTTGCCTGCCTGGATCCTGTCCATGAGCTGCTGCGCCGTCGCACGTTGCGCCTCACTACCGTCGCGTAGCACTTCTTCGAGCAGCTCGCGCGCTCCTTCGATGTCACCCATCTCGAGATACGCCTGTGCGAGCTGCAGCCGGGTGGCATGATCTTCACCACTACCTTCTGCCGCGAACCGTTCGAGGTCGATGTCCATGACCTCGGTGGGAGGACCTGCCTCGGCGATTTTCTGTGCTTCCGCCGTAGCCGGAGCGGACAAGGACTCCGCTCCGTCCTCGGCCAGGGAGCGAGTGGGTTCTTCCGATTCGGGGGAGACTTCGGCCAGATCGAAGTCGATTTCGTCCAGCATTTCTTTCAGATCGCCGACCCCCGTGCTTGGCGAATCCGTCGCATCGGGTTTCGCGCCGGCTTTTTGCACTTGCGCCTCCTCCTCTTCGAGAATCAGCTCGGGAAAATCGCTCGCTTCTTTCTCGATGGCCGCCGTGCGCTCATCTCTGCTTGCCTGCGCTTCGTCGAGGGAGGCGTTTTCCGGCGACTTCGTCTGCTCCGGTTCCTCGGCGGGGAGTTCGAGATCGAACTCGAGGAGATCGTCACCCGCTCCCGCAGGCGGCGTTTTCTCGGGCGCGGCAGAGGCGGGCGACACGGGCTCTTCCGCCATCTGCTCCGTCAACTTGTCCAAGTCGAAATCGAGTTCGACGAATTCCTGCTCGGAATCCGGACGTGTCGTCCCGAGGGGTTCCGCCGTCTCGGCAGGGCCAGCGGCCGAGGACTCGGCGCGCTCGTCGGGACGAACCGACCCGGACGGAGCGGCGGCTTCACCCACCCCCCCTGCCTCGGAGGAGGATCCGCGAGGCGGCATTTCTGCTTGCGGCCCCTCATGGGCGAGCACCGTGGCGAAACGCTCGTCCTGCGGCCAGACCCGCTGCCCGATCGCCAAGGCCATGGTCCAGTCGGGCCCCTGCTCCCCGGTCAAGCCGGACAAGGTCCGCAGATACTGGTCGAATTTGGCTCGATCGCCCCGCTTCGCGTAGACCTCGAGCAGCTTCAGGTAAATCGCCGCGCGCTGGGGTGTTTGCTTGAGGGCATCGAGCAAGATTTCCTCGGCCTGAGGATCGCGCCCATAGGCGAGATAGACCTCGGCCTCGGCAACGGGGTCGACCCCTTCGTCGGCATGCAAGGCATTGAAAGCCACCTGGGTGAAATCGGTCCCGAGAATGCTGGAGGTGTCGATGTTCTGGCCCGAAGTGACGGCGCGACCAGACTCGGTGACCGGACCGGAATGTTCCAGGGTCGAGGCGGCTGCGGCCGCCGACAGGGTCGGGGCGTGCAGCGGCTCGGGGGCAGGCGCAGGAAGATCTTGCGCTTCGCGTCTGCGGCGATAGGCCGACCATCCCAGGGCCGCGGCCAAGGCCGCGAGCGCCCCGCCAAACCAGGGCAAGACCGTCGACCACATCGAGCCTTTTTCGGCCTCTGTCATTCGTTCCACTTGCTCCTGCAGCCGGGCCAAGGAGGCATTCTGCGTCTCGACGAGCTTCTGCAGCCGCGCAATTTCGGCTTCGAGCCTGACGATGCGCTCGTTCGCCTCGTCGAGCGCTGCCTCCGAGGCCGCCAACGTCTCCTGCAAAGCCGACACCTCGGGCGAAGGCGGCGCAGGCGTTTCCCCCTCGGCCATCGGCTCGGGGCTCGCACCCACTTTCAGGCGATCCTCGGGCTGGGCCGCCGAACCCTGCTCGAGGTCTTCACGCGCCACGACTGCGCCCTTGTCCACCTGTTCCTCGAGCCCCTCCGGCGCCTTGGCGCTTTCTTGGGCTGCAACCCGCGCCGCCCGCGGGGTTTGAGAGCGCAACAGCGCACGGGCCTCGGCCAGGGAGATCTGCCGTATTTCTTCGGCCGACGGAGTCCTCAACGTGGCCCCGGCCTTGAGCCGATTGACGTCGCCTCCGATGAAGGCATCTGGATTGGCCCGCCATAACGCCACCAGCGTTTGTTCCGGTGAAGTCCCGGCAGGCGCCACCTGACGGGCGATTCCGTAGAGCGTTTCTCCGGAGCGAACGGTCCATCGATCGGGCTGCCTCTGCGTGACGGGGGCACCCCGACTGGGTTCGAGGTCGACGTCTCTGCCAGCGACCGGAACGGGACGAGCCGGTGCGGCAACCTCGGGAGGGTCGAGCAAGATTGGGAATTCACGCACGAGGCGTCCGCTGCTCCAATTCATGTCGAGCAGCACGTTGACGAAAGGCTCCCGAACAGGCACACGACTGGAGAGGACGATTTTTGCGCGCGATCCGTCCCGGACCAATTTTGCGTCGATTTGCTGCACGAGGGGGCTATAGGGCACACCAACCTGGCGAAAATAATCGGGATCCGCGATGCGCGCCGACAGAGAGCGCAACTCTTCAGGGGTGGCCCGAACGGTGATTTCCGCCCGCAGCGGCTCGCCCAAGCGGGAACGCACGACGAGCTCGCCGAATCCCGCACTCCAGGCATTTCCCCACAAAGCGCCCAACAACAGGGCCAAGGGCACCTGCTTCGTTCGTTTCATTTTTTGCGCTCCCTCGTCAGCATCGAATCTCGACCGTGAATCCCTAGGGAAACGCTGAATAATTGGCTGCGCAGGCGAATCGCTGCGTTGCGCGGTGCTCGCTCCCTCGCCTATCCACTCGATATGTCTCGGTCGCTGCGCACCAAACGCCTTGCGCTTCATCCCGCTCGCTCATTTCTTCAGCGTTTCCCTAACCTTGCAACAGGATCCGCAGCATTCGGCGCAACGGCTCGGCCGCCCCCCACAGGAGTTGGTCGCCTACCGTAAACGCCCCCAGATACTCCAGCCCCATCGCGAGCTTGTGCAAGCGCCCGATGGGTACCGTCAACGTCCCCGACACGGCCGCCGGCGTGAGCTCGCGCTCGCTCGCCTCGCGCTCGTTCGGCACCACTTTCACCCACTCGTTGGCCCCGGCGACGATGGCCTCGATCTCGTCGAGCGGCACGTCGCGCTTGAGCTTGACCGTCAGCCCCTGGGCATGGCAGCGCATGGCGCCGATGCGCACGCACAAGCCATCGATGGGAATCGACCCCGGCGTGCGGAAGGGGGGCTTGCCGAGAATCTTGTTGCACTCGGCCCCGCCCTTCCATTCCTCTTTCGACTGGCCGTGCTCGACCGGCACGTCGATCCAGGGAATGAGGCTGCCGGCGAGCGGCGCGCCGCGGAAATGCTGGGTAGGAAAATCGGGCGAGCGCATCGTCGCCGTCACCTTGCGGTCGATCTCCAGGATGGCGGAGGCCGGGTCGGCGAGATCTTTCTCCACCGCCCGATAGAGCCGACCCATCTGCTCGAGCAGCTCGCGCATGTTCTGCGCCCCGGCGCCGGAGGCCGCCTGGTAGGTCATCGAGGAAACCCATTCGACGAGATCCTCGCGGAAAAGCCCGGCGAGCGCCATCAGCATGAGCGAGACGGTGCAATTGCCGCCGATCCAGTCGCGCCCGCCCTTGGCGAGCGCCGCGTCGATGACCGGCCGATTGACCGGATCGAGCACGATCACCGTGTGCGGTTCCATGCGCAGGGCGCTCGCCGCGTCGATCCAATGCCCTTTCCAGCCGGCCGCGCGCAGCTTGGGATAGACCGCCTTGGTGTAGTCGCCGCCCTGGCAGGTGAGGACGATGTCCATCCGGGCGAGCGATTCCAGGTCGTAGGCGTCCTGGAGCGGCTCGGCCGGGGTCACGCCGCCGAAGCCCGGCGCGGGTTTGCCCGCGGCCGAAGTGGAAAAATAGACCGGCTCGAAGAGGGCAAAATCGTTCTCTTCTTCCATGCGCTGCATCAGCACGGAACCGACCATCCCGCGCCAGCCGACCAATCCGACTCGTTGCATTGCCATTCTCTGTTCCTCGTCTCGTTTTTCTGTCATTACAGCGCCGCGACCACCGCGTCGCCCATCTCGGCGGTGCCGACGAGCCGCGTGCCGGGCTCGAAGATGTCGCGCGTGCGCAATCCCTGCGCGAGCACCGTGCGCACGGCCCGCTCGATGCGCGCGGCCGCGTCTTCCCAGCCGAAGCTGTGGCGCAGCATCATCGCCGCCGACAGGATGGTGGCGAGCGGATTGGCCACGCCCTGGCCGGCGATGTCCGGCGCCGAGCCGTGGCAGGGCTCGTAGAGCCCCTTGCCCTGCTCGTCGAGCGAGGCCGAAGGCAGCATGCCGATGGAGCCGGTGAGCATGGCCGCCTCGTCCGAGAGGATATCGCCGAACATGTTGCCGGTGACGATCACGTCGAACTGCTTGGGTGCGCGCACAAGCTGCATGGCGGCGTTGTCGACGAGCATGTGCGTGAGCGTCACGTCGGGGTACTCCGGCGCGAGCTCGTTCATCACGTCGCGCCACAGCTGGGTGGTCTCGAGCACGTTCATCTTGTCGACCGAGCACAGCTTCTTGCCGCGGCGGCGGGCCGTTTCGAAGGCCACGCGGCCGATGCGGCGGATCTCGCTTTCGCGGTAGATCATGGTGTTGAAGCCGACGCGCTCGCCGTCGCGCACTTCGATGCCGCGCGGCTCGCCGAAATAGATGTCGCCGGTGAGCTCCCGCACGATGACGATGTCCAGCCCCGAGACGACTTCGGGCTTGAGCGTAGAGGCCGAAGCGAGCTCGGGGAAGAGCACGGCCGGGCGCAGGTTGGCGAAGAGCCCCAGATCCTTGCGGATGCCCAAGAGCCCCCGCTCGGGACGCTGGGCGCGCGGCAGTTCGTCCCACTTCGGCCCGCCCACGGCGCCGAGCAGCACCGCGTCGGCCCGGCGCGCCGCCTCCCGCGTCGCCTCGGGATAAGGCTCGCCGGTGGCGTCGATCGCCGCGCCGCCCAAGAGGGCATATTCGTACTCGAGCGGCAGCGCAAGAGCGTCGAGCACTTTCACCGCCTCGGCGACGATCTCGGGGCCGATGCCGTCGCCAGGAAGTACGCAGACTCGTTTCTTCATGCTGCGGACTCCTCGACGAAGTAATAGGGATGGCGCGCGCGATAGGCCTCTTCGAAGCGGCGGATCTCGTCGGCGTGGCGCAGCGTGAGCGCGATGTCGTCCCAGCCGTTGAGCAGACACTCCTTGCGGAAAGGGTCGATCTCGAAGGAGATCACCCGCCCTTCGGGCGTGGTGATGCTCTGCGACGGCAGATCGATCACCAGGCGGTAGCCGGGCGTGGCCTCGCATTCGCGAAAGAGCCGATCGACTTCTTCGGCCGGCAGCACGATGGGCAGCAAGCCGTTCTTGAAGCAGTTGTTGTAGAAGATGTCGGCGAAGCTGGGGCCGATCAGCGCCCGAAAACCGTAGTCGAGCAAAGCCCAGGGCGCATGCTCGCGCGAGCTGCCACAGCCGAAGTTCTCACGCACGAGCAGGATCTGCGCCCCCTGGTAGCGCGGCTGGTTGAGCACGAAGTCGGGATTCTTCGGCCGCTTGCTGCAGTCCATTCCCGGCTCCCCCCGATCGAGGTAGCGCCACTCGTCGAAGAGGTAGGGGCCGAATCCGCTGCGGTGGATGGACTTGAGGAATTGCTTGGGGATGATGGCGTCGGTGTCGACGTTGGCCCGATCGAGCGGAGCGACCAGGGCATCGAGGCGGATGAATTTTTCCATGTCTTTGTCTCTCTCGGGTCTCAGGCGGAGGCCGGAAGCAGTTCGCGCACGTCGACGAAGTGTCCGGCGATCGCGGCGGCGGCGGCCATGGCCGGACTCACCAGGTGCGTGCGCCCACCCGTGCCCTGACGGCCTTCGAAGTTGCGGTTGGAGGTCGAGGCACAGCGCTCACCGGGTTCGAGCCGATCGGCGTTCATCGCCAGGCACATGGAGCAGCCCGGGTCGCGCCATTCGAACCCGGCCTCCAGAAAAATACGGTGCAGCCCCTCTTCCTCGGCCTGCTTCTTCACCAGGCCCGA
>JAQUGB010000002.1:0-22615 GCA_028684345.1 Tepidiphilus sp.
GTGAGCAGCACGGAGCGCAGCTGGGAACCAGGGCGGCGCGCGCCCTTGGCGACCAGCGCCAAGCGCCCGTGTTCGAGCGTGAGCACCTCGAGCAGCAGGCTCGTCTCGCGCCAGGGACGCGCGTGCAAGACGTAGGCGGGCTCGGCCTCGACCCGTTGCCGCCGCGCCATGCGCCCTCAGCCGTCGTAGCCCAGCGAGCGCAGCGCCTGTTCGTCGTCGGCCCAGCCACTGCGCACCTTGACCCAGACTTCGAGATAGACGCGCGCCTCCAGCAGATTCTCCAGCTCCTGGCGCGCCTCGGTGGCGATGCGCTTGATGCGCTCGCCGCCGCGGCCGATCACGATCGCCTTGTGCGGTTCACGCTCGACGATCACCGCGGCGTAGATGCGACGCAAGTTGCCTTCGACTTCGTAACGCTCGATCTCCACGGCGATACCATAGGGCAACTCGTCGCCGACGAGACGGAAGACTTTCTCCCGCAGATATTCGGCGGCGAGGAAGCGTTCGCTGCGATCGGTGATCATGTCGGGATCGTAGATCGGCTCTCCCTCGGGCAGATAGGGTTCGAGGGCGCGCAGGAGCTCGTCGGTGTGCTCGTCTTTTTCTGCCGACAGCGGCACGATTTCGGCGAAAGACCGGCGCTGCGCCATCTCGGCGATGAAGGGCAGCAGCAGTTTCTTGTCTTTCAGGCGGTCGACCTTGTTGATGACGAGCACGACCGGCACGTTTTCCGGCAGCAGAGCCATCACTTGGGCATCTTCGGCCGTGAAACGGCAGGCTTCGATCACGAAGACGATGACGTCGACCTCGGAGAGCGCCTGGGTGACGGTGCGGTTCATCAAGCGGTTGAGGGCCCGCTTGTGCCGCGTCTGGAAGCCGGGCGTGTCGACGAAGACGAACTGTGCCCGGTCCGTGGTGAGGATGCCGTGGACGCGGTGGCGCGTCGTCTGCTGTTTGCGCGAAACGATGCTCACCTTGTGGCCGACGAGGCGGTTGGTGAGGGTGGATTTGCCGACGTTGGGCCGGCCGGCGATGGCGACATAGCCGGCGCGAAAGACGGGAGCAGAAGAAGTATCGTTCATCGGGACTCGGGCAAAGTGCCCGCAGAGCGCGGGCAAAGGTTCAGGACTCTCCCAGCTGCGCGAGGATCTTGGCGGCGGCGTCTTGCTCGGCCGCGCGGCGGCTGGGCCCTTCGCCTTCGGCGGAGAGCCCGATCGCCTCGGCCTGAGCCCGAACCTTGAAGTGCTGCGCGTGCGCCGGGCCGCTGACGCTGACGATCTCATAACGCGGCACGGGATGATGCCGCCCTTGCAGCCATTCCTGCAGACGAGTCTTGGGATCTTTGAGGTGTTCGAGTGGGCCGAGCGCGGCGAGTTCCGGTTCGAGGACGCGCGCCACCACTCCGCGCGCGGCCTCATAGCCGCCGTCGAGCAGCACGGCCCCGACGATGGCCTCGAGCGCATCGGCAAGCAGTGAAGGGCGACGATTGCCGCCGACGCGCCGCTCTCCCTCACCGATGACGAGATACTCGTCGAGCCCCAGGCGCAAGGCCGCGGCGGCCAAAGTCTCTTGGCGCACGAGGCTCGCGCGGGCACGGGAGAGCGTCCCCTCGGGTTCGTCGGGATGGCGGCGATAGAGGAGCTCGGCCACCGCCAGGTCGAGCGCGGCATCGCCGAGAAATTCCAGACGCTCGTTGTGCCCTTCGCCCGCGCTGCGGTGTCTGAGGGCGGTGAAGAGCAGATCTTGTGCATGAAAGCGATGACCGAGACGCGCTTGCAGCGCCGTCCACTTTTCCTCACGCTCGCTCATGGCGCCCCTGTCGCGGCAGCGATCTCGAAATCGAAGGCGAGGCTGACGTTGGCTACGAGAGGAACGAGCCGCTGATAGCGTACCTCGATCTTCGTGCGCCCCTCCTCGCGGGTGATGACGAGGTCACGGCCATCCACCGAAGTAAAGCCGTCGATGGTGGCGAACTTTCCAAACTCGGCGCGCAGCTGAGAGGGGGGCGTCTGTGGATCGGCGCGCTGGGCAATCTCAGCGAGCGCCCGTTTGATTGCGGCGTATTCGGTATAAACAGGGACGATGCGCAGCGCGAGGATCAGGACGATGCCGACGAGCACCCCCCAGAAGATCACGCCCAGCAAACTGACCCCTTGCTGCCGACGTACCAGCGCCGTGCCCATACGCCCTCCTTGTTTCATTGGATTCGACCAATACGCGAGAGGTCGGAAAAATTCAGCCAGATGAAGAAGGCCCTGCCGACGATGTTCTCCTCAGGCACGAACCCCCATACTCGGCTGTCACTGCTGCCATCCCGATTATCGCCCATGACGAAGTAGTGTCCAGGCGGTACCGAGCAGCGCACCCCCCGACGATTGTACTCGCAACGGTCGGCATGGGGGAATTCGAGCCGTTGCGTGACGAACGGTGGAGCGATGTCGTCGACGAGGATCTCGTGCGGGCGCTCCCCTAGATATTCGCGCCAGCGGGTGGAATAATACAGCCGATCGGCATGAAAATAGTCCGGTAAAGGCTCGTAGCGCACCGGCACGCCGTTGATGCGCAGTTTCTTGTCGATATATTCGACGTAATCCCCAGGCAAACCGACGACGCGCTTGATGTAATCGACTGACGGGTCGACCGGATAGCGAAACACCATGACATCCCCACGCCGGGGTTCTCCCACGGGGATGAGGACGCGGTTCAACAACGGCAAGCGAATGCCGTAGGAGAACTTGTCGACGAGGATGAAATCGCCCGCGAGCAGCGTCGGAATCATCGACCCCGAAGGAATCTTGAACGGCTCGACCACGAAGGAGCGCAGCACGAAGACGGCGAGGATCACCGGGAAAAAGCTCGCTCCGTATTCGACCCACCAGGGGGCGGGGGCCCCCTCGGGGCGGCCTTTGCTCGCCACCCAGCGGTCGAGCGCCCACAGCACGCCCGTGGCGAGCGTGAGCAGGAAGAGGATCAGCGCGAAATTCATGGTTCCCTGCCTTGGAGAGTGCGGCGAGGCCGGTCAGGCTTCGTCGGTACGCAGCACCGCGAGGAAGGCTTCCTGCGGGATCTCGACGTTGCCGACCTGCTTCATGCGTTTCTTGCCGGCCTTCTGCTTTTCGAGGAGCTTCTTCTTGCGCGAAATGTCCCCACCGTAGCATTTGGCGAGCACGTTCTTGCGCAGCGCCTTGATCGTCTCGCGGGCGATGATGTGCGAGCCGATCGCCGCCTGTAGCGGCACGTCGAACATCTGCCGCGGAATGAGGCTGCGCAGTTTCTCGACGAGCTCACGACCGCGCCTCTGGGCGCTGGCACGGTGCACGATCACCGAGAGGGCATCGACTTTCTCACCATTGACGAGGACGTCGAGCTTGACGAGATCGGCGGGGCGGTATTCCTTGAACTCGTAGTCGAGCGAGGCATAGCCGCGCGACACGGACTTCAGCCGGTCGAAGAAGTCCATCACCACCTCGTTCATCGGCAGCTCGAAGATGACGTGCACCTGCCGGCCGTGGTAGCGCAGATCGATCTGCACGCCGCGCTTCTGGTTGCACAGCGTGAGCACGGGACCGAGGTAGTCCTGCGGCACGAAGATGTGCGCGGTGATGATGGGTTCGCGGATCTCCTCGATCTTGCTCGGATCGGGCAGACGCGAGGGATTTTCGATGCGCTGCACTTCGCCCGAGCGCAGCACCACTTCATAGACGACCGAAGGCGCCGTGGTGATGAGGTTCTGGCCGAACTCGCGCTCGAGCCGCTCCTGCACGATGTCCATGTGCAGCAGCCCCAGAAAGCCACAGCGAAAGCCGAATCCCAACGCCTGCGAGGTCTCGGGCTCGAACTGCAGCGCCGCGTCGTTCAATTTGAGCTTTTCGAGCGCCTCGCGCAGGGAATCGTATTCGCTCGACTCCACCGGATAGAGGCCGGCGAAGACCTGCGGTTTGATCTCGCGAAACCCGGGCAGCGGCTCGGAGGCGGCGCGTGGCAGCGTCGTGATCGTGTCGCCCACCTTGGCCGCGCGCAGCTCCTTGATGCCAGAGATGACGAAGCCCACTTCGCCGCACTCGAGCGCGTCACGTTCGAGCGAGCGCGGGGTGAAGACACCGAGACGCTCGATTTGATGCTCGGATCCGGTCGACATCAAACGGATGCGCTCGCCGCGCGCCAGACGCCCATCCACCACCCGCACCAGCATGACGACGCCGACGTAGTTGTCGAACCATGAGTCGATGACGAGCGCACGGGTGGGCGCCTCAGGATTTCCACGCGGAGGCGGTACCCGGCGCGCCACGGCTTCGAGCACGTCCTCGATCCCCAAACCCGTTTTGGCTGAACAGAGCACGGCTTCGCTCGCATCCACGCCGATGACGTCTTCGATCTCGGCGCGCGCGCGCTCGGGATCGGCCTGCGGCAGGTCGATCTTGTTGAGCACCGGCACCACCTCGACACCGAGCTCGATCGCGGTGTAGCAGTTGGCCACCGTCTGCGCCTCCACCCCTTGGGAGGCATCGACCACGAGGAGTGCCCCCTCGCAAGCGGATAACGAGCGGCTCACCTCGTAGGAGAAATCGACGTGTCCCGGCGTGTCGATGAGGTTGAGCTCGTAAGTCTGGCCGTCGCGCGCTCGGTACATGAGCGTAGCGGTCTGCGCCTTGATGGTGATGCCGCGCTCGCGCTCGAGATCCATGGAGTCGAGCACGCGATCCTCCATCTCGCGATCGGACAGGCCGCCGCAATACTGGATGAGCCGATCGGCGAGCGTAGACTTGCCGTGGTCGATGTGGGCGATGATCGAGAAGTTGCGTATGTTTTTCATCGGCACACAAAAAAAGCCCCGCGGGGCAGTGGAGAGCGGTACGAAAGATTCATCCCGATCATTCTAACGGAAAACGGCTCAAATAGTCATGAACGCTTGCTGCATCGCAGCGATGGCGACAGATTTCCACGCTCCCATGCAGGACGACCGGAATCGCCCGGCCATAGCGTTGACGCCAGGCCGGATCCACATCGACGTCGCGTTTGACCACGATGAAACCATAGTGTCGTGCGATGGGCATGAGTGCCTCCACCATGTCATCGCACAAATGGCACCCCGGGCGCGACAAGACCCATAGGACACGCTCCTGGGACATCGCTCACTGCGCCCCCTGGTGTCGTACCATCGCATCGAGCAAAGCGCGCAGGGTCACGTCGGGCACTTCACCCATCGCGGTACGCAGCGCGCCCGGCTCGCGCCGGCGCATCACCGTCGTGGCCCCGAAATGGTCGGTCTTCTCGCCCACTTCGTCTCCGTCCCACGGCTCGAAGAACACGGAGACGCTCACCAGGCCATCCCCGAGCTGCCACTGAGTGATCGTCTTGCCGGATGGCCCACGCCGCTGCAAGACCGCCTCGAGCTCGAATCCTGCAGGCATGGCGGTGAACGCCCAGCCGGTATCGGCGGCCTCGACTCGCCTGCCACGCAGATCGATACGCCGCCAATCTTCATGAGCGGCGAACTTCCGTCGCACCTGCGTGGCATCAGGAACGCCCGTCATGCGGAAATCGGAAAAAATCTGCGTCTCCAGCACCCGAGCCGGAGCCTCGTCCCAGATCGTCCGCTTCAACACGACCCCACTTTCCCTGTCGATCCACCATTCTTGACCGAACCGCAAGGCGTCGTGTGGCACGAACCGTATCCCGACCGCCTCGCGCCCCGCCACACGGCCCTCGCCAAGCGGCTCGAGCCGGTAGGAGGCCGCGATGCGCCCCACGGTACCGAGCCGATGGGAAGGCAGCCCGGATGCGCCCGTGGCCTGATCGAGCAATACCAATTTTTCCTCGGGCAAGAAACAGCGCACCTCCTCACCGATGCGGACGGTTTCGCGGGGCTCTCCCTCGAGCACTTCGACCCACTCGAACCGCTCTCCCCCATCATTCATATGAGTGATGCGCATCGTTTTCACCCGATCGCCGATCTGCAGCACGACCGTACCGTGATAATCGATGTCCGGCGGAGACAGGGCGCGCTCGAGCAAGCGAAGGACGTCTTCCGAGGCATTCGCCAGGGCCGAGATTCCTGCCATGAGCAGGCAGACCGTGAACCGCACCTTTGCCGCGAAGTGCATCAACGCCCCCCTTGCTGCTGCGCCATCACCCGGGCATAGCGCAGTCCACCGACACCCGCGGGGCCATGAGCATTGCCGTAAGCGATCCAATAAATCTGCTCGTCCGGCGTTTGAGAGGGAGAACCCGGCTTCGAGGGCGCAGCAACTTCGGCCTCCGCCAAGCGCACGGCGTTCGCGCCGCCTTCGTCCTCGCGAGGCGTTTGCCACAGTCCCCAACCGACGGCAAGGACGAGCGCCGCTGCGGCCGCGGTGGCAAACCAGTGTATTTTCGGCTCGTTGGCCACGGCGCGCAGGTCGCGCTCAGGCCCGATGCGCGTCACGGGGCTCGGCTCGAGCGCGATCCGTCTCAGGATCACCGAGCGCAGGTCACGATGGCGGGGCCCGGGGAGTTCTCCCCGCAGGGCCTCGCCGATGAGGTGATAGGCTAGCCAGCGCTGGGCCATGGCCGGGTCGTTCGTGAGCCGTTGCACCCACGAAGCGGTGTCCGCACCGTCGAGCTCACCATCCACCAAGGCCGACAGCGCTTCTGGAGTCGTTTTCGTGTCGCGCATCATCATCGTCGTTTCCTACCAGCGTCGATCGGGGGCCGTATCGAGCAGCGGCCGTAGACGTTGCGCGATCGCCTCCCGCGCACGGAAAATCCGCGAACGCACGGTGCCGATCGGGCAGCCCATCACTTGGGCGATTTCTTCGTAGCTCAGCCCTTCGAGCTCGCGTAGCGTGATTGCCGTGCGCAGTTCTTCGGGCAAGGACTGGATCGTCTCTTCCACCGTCTGGGCGATCTCCTGGGTGAGGAGCAAATTCTCCGGCGTCTCGCTGTCACTGAGCAGATCGAGTTCATCCCACTGCTCTCCCTCCTCCGTCTGATGGACAGTGGCACTCGCGGAAGGGCGACGATTGGAGGCCATCAAGTGATTCTTCGCGGTATTGATGGCAATGCGATAGAGCCAGGTATAGAACGCACTGTCGCCGCGAAACGAATCGAGCGCCCGATAGGCCTTGATGAAGGTCTCCTGAGTCAAGTCTTCCACCTCCGCCGGGTCGCGCACCAGGCGCGACAACAACCGCTGCACTTTGCGCTGATATTTCGACACGAGCAACCCGAAGGCGTTCTGATCGCCTTGGCGCACACGCGCTACGAGCTGCTGATCGATCTCACGGTTGGTCATAGGAAGCGAGCCTGACGTTCCTGTCGGAGATTCATTATACCGACCCGCTTCCCCAATCCTCGCGAAAATCGACCCACGGAGCAGGGATTTGGTTCCTCCCTTGTGATAACCTTTTCATCTCTCCCCTTCCTTTCTTCCTCGATGGAACACTTCGACGTCCTCATCCTCGGCAGCGGCCTGGCCGGACAGAGCGTGGCGCTCAAGCTCGCCGACCAGCGAAAAGTCGCGCTCATCACCAAGCGCACCTTGATGGAGAGCGCCAGCGCCTACGCCCAAGGCGGCATCGCCGCAGTACTCGACGATGCCGACAGCATCGAAGCCCACGTTCGTGACACTCTCGTGGCCGGCGCGGGTCTGTGCGACCCGAAAGCCGTGCGCTTCGTGGTCGAACGCGGCAAGCAGGCCATCGACTGGCTGATCGCCCAAGGCGTGCCGTTCTCGCGCGACGAGCGCGGCCAGTACCATCTCACTCGCGAGGGAGGACACTCGCAGCGGCGCATCATCCACGCCGCCGACGCCACCGGCGCCGCCGTCCAGCAAACGCTCACCGAAAAGGTGAAAGCTCATCCCAACATCCAGGTGTTCGAGCAGCACATCGCGATCGATCTCATCACTGGCGCGAAGCTCGGTCGGCCCGAACTGGGTTGCCTCGGCGCTTACGTCTTCGACCGGCAGGCCGGACACGTGCGCACCTTCTCGGCCGCGCACACGGTGCTCGCCACCGGCGGTGCGGGAAAGGTCTACCTCTATTCGACCAACCCGGACACCGCCACGGGCGATGGCATCGCCATGGCCTGGCGCGCCGGCTGCCGCGTGGCGAACATGGAATTCATCCAGTTCCATCCCACCTGCCTCTACCATCCCCACGCCAAGTCCTTCCTCATCAGCGAAGCGGTGCGCGGCGAGGGCGGCATCCTGCGGCTACCCAATGGCGAGCGATTCATGCCGAAACACGACCCGCGCGCCGAGCTCGCACCGCGTGACATCGTGGCGCGAGCCATCGACTATGAGATGAAGCGGCTCGGCATCGAGTGCGTCTACCTCGACATCACGCACAAAGATCCAGACTGGATCCGCAGCCATTTCCCCAACATCTACGCGCGCTGCCTGGAACTGGGAATCGACATCACCAAACAGCCGATCCCGGTGGTGCCGGCGGCGCACTATACCTGCGGCGGTGTCAAGGTCAACCTTTCCTCCCGCACCGACCTGCCGCACCTCTACGCGGTGGGCGAGTCGACCTGTACGGGGCTGCACGGCGCGAATCGCCTGGCGAGCAATTCCCTGCTCGAATGCCTCGTCTTCGGGGAAGCCGCGGTGCAAGACATGCTGGCGCAACCTCCACGTGCGCCCCTACCGTTGCCGGACTGGGACGAGAGCCGTGTGACCGACGCCGACGAGGAAGTGGTGATCGCACACAACTGGGACGAACTGCGCCGCTTCATGTGGGACTACGTCGGCATCGTGCGCACCACCAAGCGCCTGCAGCGGGCGATGCACCGCATCCGGCTGCTCGAGCGCGAGATCGCCGAGTACTATGCGAACTTCCGCGTCAGCAACGACCTCATCGAACTGCGCAACCTGGTGACCGTGGCCGAGCTCATCGTGCGCTGCGCCCTCAGGCGCAAGGAGAGCCGCGGACTGCATTACACCAAGGATTATCCCGAGACCCTACCGGTCGTCCGTAATACCATCCTGCGACCGCGGCGGCCGACCAGTGGCGCACCAGTACGCCAAGGCCCAACGGTCTGACTCGGGCAAAGCGGGGAGCTCGACGAGACAAGTGGCAACGCGGCCGCCACGCCTCGGCCGCGCCTGCAGCAATACCCAGGGACCGAAGCGGTGCACGCGTGTGCGATGACGCAGATTCTTGCCTTCGGCAAAGGAGAGGTTCCAACCAGGCCACAACCACAGCATGCCTCTCGCCGACGGGCGGCGGAACAACCGCCGAACAGAGATACCGAGAGCCGCACCGATCATGAGCGTTACCGGCCAGCGAAAGTAGAGGACGGAGAGGAAAACGCTCGCCGTGCCCAGGGTGAGCGCCAGAAAGATCGCGAACCTCGGTAGCGGCACGACGAGCCGGTGTGGCTTCATCGGGCCGCCATCCATCTATCATTCACACCCGCTTGAAGAGCAGCGTGCCGTTGGTGCCGCCGAAGCCGAAGGAATTGGACAGCGCCGCACGGATGCGGGTGGGACGGGCGACGTTTGGGCAGTAGTCCAGGTCGCACCCCTCGCCGGGCTCTTCGAGATTGATCGTAGGCGGCACGACCTGGTGATGCAGCGCGAGCACGGTAAACACGGCCTCGACCCCACCGGCTGCACCCAGCAGATGCCCGGTCATCGACTTGGTCGAGCTCACCAGCAGCTGCCGCGCATGCTCGCCGAATGTTCGCTTCACCGCCACCGTCTCGGCCACGTCGCCCAGCGGCGTGGAGGTGCCGTGGGCATTGATGTAGTCGATCTCGTCGGGTGCCATGCGCGCGTCTTTGAGCGCGTTGCGCATGCAGCGCATGGCCCCATCGCCATCCTCGCACGGCGCCGTCATGTGGAAGGCATCGGCGCTCATGCCATAGCCCCCCACCTCGGCGTAGATGCGTGCACCGCGGGCCTTGGCGTGCTCGTATTCTTCGAGCACCAGGACCCCGGCCCCCTCGCCAAGCACGAACCCGTCGCGGTCTTTGTCCCAGGGGCGGCTCGCACGTTCGGGCTCTTCGTTGCGCGTGGACAGCGCCTTCGCCGAAGCGAACCCGCCGATCGCCAGCGGCGTTACCGTCGATTCGGCTCCGCCGGCGATCATCACGTCGACGTCGCCGTATTGAATCATGCGCGCCGCCTCGCCGATGCAGTGCGTGGCGGTACTGCAGGCGGTCACCATCGCCAGACACGGCCCCTTGATGCCGAAGTGAATCGACAGATGTCCGGCGATCATGTTGATGATGGTGGCAGGAATGAAGAAGGGGGAGATTCGACGCGGACCGGTTTTGAGGAATTCGCCATGCGTCTCTTCGATCATCGGCAGACCGCCGATACCGGAGCCGATGTTGATACCTACGCGATCGGCATTCTCTTCGGTGATTTCGAGCCCCGAATCACGCATGGCCTGGATCCCAGCCGCCATCCCGTAATGAATGAAGACGTCCATACGGCGCGCCTCTTTCTTCGGGATATAGGCCTCCACATCGAATCCCTTGACCTCGCCGGCGATGCGCACCGGAAAACCGGAGGCGTCGAAACGACTGATGGGAACGATGCCGGAACGCCCGGCAACGACGTTGGCCCAAGCTTCTTCGACGGTATTACCCACCGGGGAGACGATACCCATCCCGGTGACGACGACTCTGCGACGGGTCAAGGTTGGCTCCGTAGTCGAAAAAGGGGATTATTTCTTGGCGTGGTTGGTGATGTAGTCGATGGCCTGCTGCACCGTGGTGATCTTTTCGGCGTCTTCATCCGGAATCTCGCATTCGAACTCTTCTTCCAACGCCATCACCAGTTCGACGGTGTCAAGTGAATCTGCGCCGAGATCCTCGACGAAGGAGGATTCATTCTTGATTTCGGCTTCATTGACGCCCAGCTGCTCGGCGACGATTTTCTTGACACGCTGCTCGATGTTTTCCATTTCAGGAAACTCCTTGAACGGGATGTGGAAAAAACGGGATTATTCTACCAAAGTTGGGAAGTTTGCAATGGTTCGTTACACGTCAGGCCGCCAAGTACATGCCGCCATTGACGTGTAGTGTGACGCCGGTGACGTAAGAAGCCGCCGGCGAGGCGAGAAAGAGCACTGCCGCGGCCACTTCTTCCGGCGAACCGAACCGACCCAGGGCGATGCGACCGGCCAGGGCATCGCGGGCCTCGTCGCCGAGCGCCCGGGTCATGTCGGTGTCGATGAAACCGGGGGCGACGCAGTTCACCGTGATGCCACGGCTGCCCAGCTCGAGCGCGAGCGAGCGGCTCATGCCGGCCACGCCCGCTTTCGCCGCGGCGTAATTGGCCTGACCGGGGTTGCCCGAATGCGCCACCACGGAGGTGAGGTTGACGATGCGGCCGTAGCGCGCCTTCATCATCCCCTTGAGCGCGAGTTTGCACAGACGGAAGGTCGCCTTGAGGTTGGTGTCGAGCACGGCATCCCACTCATCGTCCTTCATACGCAGAGCGAGGTTGTCGCGGGTGATGCCGGCGTTGTTCACCAATACGGCAATGGGGCCGTGGCGCTGTTCGACGGTACCAATGAACGCGGCAGCAGCCGCGGCGTCGGTGACGTCGAGCCGCATCCCCTCGCCGGCGATGCCCTCGGCGCGGAACGCCTCGGAGATGGCGGCAGCCCCCTCATCGGTGGTGGCCGTGCCGATCACCTTGGCTCCTGCCTGCCCCAGGGCGAGCGCGATGGCCCGACCGATGCCGCGCGAGGCTCCCGTGACGACGGCCGTCTGGCCGTCGAGGCGAAACTGGATCATGTCTTCCCCTTTTCCTTGTCAGCCCTTGGTGCCGAGCGTCGCGAGCGCCGCACGCAGACTCGCCGCGTCGGCGAGCGCCCCGCCCTCGAGGTCCTTGACGATGCGTTTGGTGAGCGCGGCGAGCACCTTGCCGGGTCCGCATTCATAGACGTGAGTGATGCCGCGATGCGTAGCCTCTGCGATCGTCTCGATCCAGCGCACGGGGCGCCATGCCTGCTCGACGAGGGCGCGGCGAATCTCCTCGGGGTCGCGGTGTTCGGCGACATCGACGTTGTGCAACACGGGAATGCGCGGCGGACGCGGCACGATGGCGGCGAGACGCTCGGCAAGCCGCTCGGCGGCCGGTTTCATCAGTTCGCAGTGAAAAGGGGCGCTCACCGGCAGCGGCACGGCGCGCTTGGCTCCGGCTTCTTTGGCGAGCGCCGCGGCGCGTTCGACCGCCCCCTTGTGCCCGGCGATGACGATCTGCCCCGGAGCATTGAGATTGGCCGGGGCGACGACACCGCCCGTCCCGGCAGCGGCCTGGCGGCAGACGGCTTCCACGGCCTCGGCATCCAGCCCCATCACCGCGGCCATGGCACCGACGCCGGCCGGAACCGCTTCCTGCATCGCCTGGGCGCGCAACCGCACCAGGGGCAGCGCATCGGCGAACGACAGGCTTTCGGCGGCCACCAGCGCCGTATATTCCCCCAGGCTGTGTCCGGCAAGGAGCGCCGGCTCGGGGCCACCCAGGGCGCGCCAGGCACGCCACACGGCCACGCCGGCCGTGAGCATGAGGGGTTGGGTGTTGACCGTGAGCGCGAGCCTTTCGGCCGGCCCCGACTGGGCCATCTCCCACAGGTCCTCGCCGAGCACGTCGCTCGCCTCGGCAAAGGTCTCGCGGATGGCCGGCAGCCCCTCATAAGGAGCCATCATGCCGACGGACTGCGACCCTTGACCGGGGAACACGAACATGAAACGCATGATTCTCCGTCTCCTCAATAGCGCAACAGCGCCGCACCCCAGGTGAAACCGCCGCCGATGCCCTCGAGCAAGAGGGTTTGCCCGGCGCGGATCTTGCCCTCGGCGATGCCGACGTCGAGTGCCAGCGGGATGGAAGCCGCCGAAGTGTTGCCATGCCGATCAACGGTGCTGATGACCCGCTCGAGCGGCAGACCCAGACGCTTGGCCGTGGCCTGGAGGATGCGGACGTTGGCCTGATGGGGGATCAGCCAGTCGAGCGATTCGACCGGAAGTTTGACCAGGTCGAGCACCTCGTGCGCCACCTCGGCGAGCACCTGGACGGCGAATTTGAACACCGCCTGCCCTTCCATGCGCACGAAGGGATCTCCTTGTACTTTACCCGCGCCCACCTGCCCCGGCACCCACAATTCGGCGTGATGTCGCCCGTCGGCGTGCAGTCGGGTGGCGAGGATGCCCGGCAGTTCATCGGCTTCGAGCACGATCGCGCCGGCCCCGTCGCCGAAGAGCACACAGGTGGAGCGATCGTTCCAGTCGAGGATGCGGGAGAAGACTTCGGCACCGACCACCAGCGCACGTCGCGCCTCCCCCAGGCGCAGGAACTTGTCGGCGAGCGCCAGCGCATAGACGAAACCGCTGCACACCGCCTGGACGTCGAACGCAGGCGCCCGATTGGTCATGCCCAGCTTGGCCTGCAAAATGGTGGCCGTACTGGGAAAAACGTAATCCGGCGTGGAAGTGGCAAGTATGAGGAGATCGATGTCGTCGGGCCGACAATCGGCCCGCTCCAGGGCATG
Source organism: Tepidiphilus sp. (assembly GCA_028684345.1). GTDB lineage: Bacteria > Pseudomonadota > Gammaproteobacteria > Burkholderiales > Rhodocyclaceae > Tepidiphilus. The sequence continues at coordinate 13,494 of JAQUGB010000002.1, forward strand.
CCGTGCGGCGATGAGGGCGAGGTCGCTCGCCATCTCCCCCTCGGCGGCGAAGTGCCGTGCAGCGATGCCGGTGCGGGTGCGAATCCATTCATCCGACGTTTCGATGCCGCGCGCGACCAGATCGTCGTTGGTGATGGACGGACCGGGCAGATGACTGCCGGTACCGATGATGCGGGAAAATCTCATGACAATGCCACCTCGGTGACGGGCGAGGCGGCCCGCGGCCACGCCCCTGCCATTTTTCGTTCGATGCGTTCGACCAGGCGATGCGCCGCCGCTTCGGCCGCCCGATCCAGGGCCTGACCGAAGGCATAGTCGTCGGCCCCGCCATGGCTCTTCACCACGACGCCACGCAGCCCCACCAGCACCGCTCCGTTGTAGCGGCGCGGATCGACGCGCCCCTTGAAGCGCTTGAGCACCGGATAGGCCGCCAACCCCATGAGGCGGGCGAGCAGATTGCGGTTGAATTCCTCGCGCAGGATGAGCGCGAGCATCTGCGCGAGCCCCTCGGTCGTCTTGAGGGCGACGTTGCCGACGAATCCGTCGCACACCACCACATCCGCCTGGCCGGAGTAGATGTCCTCGACGTTGCCGACGAAATTGAGGTCGGTGGTACGCAACAGCGTTGCGGCCTCCCGCACCACCTGGTTGCCTTTGATGTCTTCGGCACCGATGTTGAGCAGCCCCACCCGGGGAAGCTCCACCTGTTCGACGGCGGACACGAGCAAAGACCCCATGATGCCGAATTGACGCAGGTGCTCGGCAGTGCAATCGACGTTAGCCCCGAGATCGAGCACCCAGACGCGGCTGCCGCGCGCCGGCAGCACCGTGGCGATCGCCGGGCGATCGATGCCGGGCAGCGTCTTCAACACGAAGCGCGCGATCGACATCAGCGCTCCGGTGTTGCCCGCGGAGACCGCCGCCTGCGCCCGACCGGCCTTGATCTGCTCGATCGCCACACGCAGGGAAGAATCCTTCTTGTTACGCATGGCGGAAGTGGGCGCCTCGTCCATCTCGACGACCTGGGATGCCGGCACGAGCTCGATTCGCTCCCCGAATCGACGACGAAGGCGTCCCACCTCTGCCTCAAGCACGGATGGCTGCCCCACTGCAAGCACGGAAACATCCGAACGCCGGCGCAGGAAAGACTCGATCGCCGGCAAGGTGACTTGCGGTCCGTGATCCCCGCCCATGCAATCCACGGCAAGCACGAACGGCTTTGCGCGCTCAGAAGCTGTCATGATCAGTCACGATAAACGGGCAAGCGCGCACCCAGAGGCGGCACGAAGCGCGCGAGCTCATCGATCGCAAGAGAACGGGATCATTCGCCGCCGACGTCGATCACTTTACGGCCGCGGTAAAAGCCGCCCGGAGTGACGTGATGACGCAGATGCACTTCCCCCGTAGTGGGATCGACGGCGATCGGCGGGTTCTTCAACGCCTGGTGCGCGCGGTGCATCCCACGCTTCGAAGGGGACTTCTTGTTCTGCTGAACGGCCATGACCGGATACTCCTCTGGTTCGAACAGGCCGGACGATGCCGGCCCAAAAAGTTCAGGATTGTCTCACGAGCGCTTCAGTTGCGCCAAGACCGCAAAAGGAGAAAGCGCTTCACCCGCCTCCCATGGCCCTGGGGGTTCGCAGGCTTCATGCCGCGCGAACACCGGCAACTCGAGCAAAATCTCGTCTTCCACGAGCCCTGCCACGTCGAGCGCCCCTGCGAAGTGGATCGCGTCACAGGATTCATCCTCGAGCTCTTCCTCGGGGATGTCCTCGTCGGCGCGATAGAGCGACAAACGCCGCGCCACGGCAAAAGCCCAATCCAACGGCCCCAGGCAACGCTCGCAGCGCAAAACGGCTACGCCTTGAGCGGACACATCGAGCGCAGCGCGGCCATCTTCGAGACACGCCCCCGAGACGCGCCAGCGCACCGCCCCCAATTCGAGCACGGAAGCGGATAGGCGCGAAAAATCGCCGGATCCGAACTCGCCGCAGAGCGAATCGGCATCCCGTGCGAACACCAGCGGATCGGGCAGGGTCACGTTTTGCGACATAAGTTCTCAATGATAAGATTTCCTGAAATTTTTGTCAAAAAATTCCTCTCCATGACGCGTCTCATCCTCGCTTCCACCTCGCCCTACCGCCGCCAGCTCCTCGAACGGTTCGGCCTGCCCTTCGCTGCCCTCGCACCCCAAGTCGATGAAACGCCGCTGCCCGGCGAACCCCCGGCACGGACGGCCCGGCGACTGGCCGAAGCCAAGGCCCGAGCGGTCGCGGCGACGCTCGACGAAGCCTGCCACGTCATCGGCAGCGATCAGGTCGCCCATCTCGGCGACGAGCGTTTCGGCAAACCGGGCAGCGTGGAGCGTGCCGTCGCGCAACTGCAACGCATGCGCGGCCGGACGGTGGAATTCTCCACCGCCGTGTGCGTACTCGACGAGCAAGGTCGCGCCCAAACCGAACTCGTGCCCACCCGGGTGCGCTTTCGCGCCGACCTCACCGACGCGGAGCTCGTGCGCTACGTCGAGCGCGAACAGCCGCTCGACTGCGCCGGCAGCGCCAAGGCCGAGGGGCTCGGCATCGCGCTGCTCGAGGCGATCGAATCGAGCGATCCCACCGCCCTCATCGGCCTGCCGCTCATCGCCACGGCGCGGATGCTACGCCGACTCGGCTGGACGCTGCCGTGACCCCCGGGCGATTGCTGCTCATCCCCACGCCGCTGGGCGATGAAGGGCCGCCGCTGCTGCCGCCGGAACACCTGCGCGAAGTGCAGCGCCTGCGCCGTTTCGTCGTCGAAAACGAGAAACCGGCCCGCGCCGCCCTCAAACGCCTGGGGCACCCGGGACCAATTGGCGAATTACTGCTGCAGCGCATCCCCGACGCGCCGACTCCGGCCGCCCTGGACGTACTGCTCGCGCCTTGCCTCGAGGGCGAAGATCTCGGCCTGATGTCGGATGCCGGCTGCCCCGGCGTGGCCGATCCCGGAGCGGCGCTGGTCGCCCGGGCGCACGGGCGCGGCATTGCCGTGGTGCCGCTCGTTGGCCCCTCGGCCCTCCTGCTCGCGCTCATGGGCAGCGGCCTCGAGGGCCAGCGTTTCACTTTCCACGGCTACCTGCCGATCCCGGCGCCGGAGCGCGCCGCCGCGATCGCTGCGCTGGAAGCGGCCTCGCGCGCCCACCAGCAAAGCCAATTCTTCATCGAAACGCCGTACCGTAACGATCGCATGCTCGAAACCCTGGTGCAGGTGCTGGCACCGACGACGCTGCTGTGCGTGGCCTGTCACCTCACCCAGCCGGATCAATGGATCCGCACCGCCCCTGTTGCACGCTGGCGCGCCGAGCCTTTACCGACGCTCGGCAAGCGCCCGACCGTCTTCGGCTTTCTCGCCCAGCACTAGCGGCGCGAGCGCACCCGCACAATCCACCACCGACAACGGTCGCAGGGCCGTGAGCGCCTCGCGCGGATGCGCCCCGTAGGCCACCCCGATACCGGCCGTCCCCGCCGCCTGGGCCATGAGCAGATCGTGCGTCGTATCGCCGATCATCACCGCCCGCTCCGGCTCGACCGCAAATTCGGCCAGCAACTCGTGCAGCATCTGTGGATGCGGCTTGGAATGACACTCATCGGCAGTGCGTGACGCCATGACGTAGCGTCGCAAGCCCGAATGATCGAGCGCACGCTCCAGCCCCAGCCGGCTCTTTCCGGTAGCCACCGCCACATAGCGCCCGGCCGCCACGAACCGCGCAAGCAGCTCCTCGACACCGGGAAAGAGCTCGAGCTCGCCATCGTGCGACAAGTAATGGTGGCGGTAGCGCGCCGCCATCTCCGGGTAGCGATGCACCGGCAACTCGGGCAGCGCCAGACGCAAGGCATCGGCCAAACCCAGGCCGATCACCTGCCGCGCCCGCTGCGCCGGCGGAGGCGGCACGCCCAGATCCTCGGCGGCACGCTGCATCGCGCGCACGATGGCTGCCGTCGAATCCATCAGCGTTCCATCCCAATCGAATACCACCAGATCGAATGCGCTCACCCCTCTTCCCCCGGGCCCAGATCAGCCAAAAATTCCCGCAATTCCGGCGGCAATGGCGCCTCCAGGTCGAGGCGCACCCCCGAGCGCGGATGCATGAAAGAAAGAAAAGCCGCATGCAGGAACATGCGATCGAATCCCGATCGCGCCAGCGCCTTGTTGGCAGCGAACCGACCGTATTTCTCGTCTCCCACCAAGGGATGCCCCAGATGCGCCATATGCACGCGAATCTGATGCGTGCGCCCGGTCTTCAGTTCCACTTCCACCAAAGTGTAGCCCGCCTGCGACCAGCGCCGCAGACGCCGCACGATGCTGTGCGCGACCTTCCCCTCGGGACTGACGCGCACGCGCCGCTCACCTTCCGGCGTGAGGTACTTGAAGAGCGGCGCGCGCACGTGCTGCACGTGCTGCTCGACGAGGCCGTGGACCAAGGCGAGATAGCGCTTGCGCACCTGCCCGGCGCGCAAGGCATCCTGCAGCGCCTTCAGGGCCGAGCGGCGCTTGGCCACCATCAGCAGGCCGGACGTTTCGCGATCGAGCCGATGCACCAGCTCGAGCAGCGGTGCCGCCGGACGCTCGGCGCGCAAGCGTTCGATCACCCCGAACGAGACGCCGGAGCCGCCATGCACCGCCAACCCGGCCGGCTTGTCGAGCACGATCAGGTCTTCGTCCTCATGGACCACCGGCAGCGGCGGCCCGGCAGGAATCAGCGGGCGCGGCCTTGTCTCGGCCACGCGCACCGGCGGCACGCGCACCCTCTGCCCCTGCTCGAGGCGTGTCTGCGCCTGCGCCCGACGGCCGTCGACGCGCACCTCGCCGCTGCGGATGATGCGATAGACATGGCTCTTCGGCACCCCCTTGAGGTGGCGCAAGAGATAGTTGTCCAGACGCTGTCCGGCGCCCGCCTCGTCGACGCACCACTCCTGCGCCGTGGGAGAAATTTTGCGTTCCATCATCTTCCCGAATATACTATCGCTTCGATTCACGGTCGAGTCGTCGTGCAACGTCCACCCGGAGTGGACCGACTTCGAGCGGTCGAGCCCGTCGAAAAAGACGCCGCGCTCCCGCCCGACCGGAATCGAAGGGCGCCGCGAACGAACCCGCTGCCAGCAGCCGCAAGGCAAGTTGCCCGGAGCACAGATGCAAGGCCATCTCGACGAGAGGGGCAAGCACCCGAGCACCGGAGAACGTCGTCATACGGCTGTGCAGCGAATCGATCGCACCGTCCCGAAAGAACGCTTCGTGCCGGGAGCCCTAGTCTCATGCCCCTTGCCGAAGCCGCCAGCGGAACACCAGGGTCGCCCGGCCACAGACTTTTTTTCTCAACTTGAACGGCTCGGGCGGACACGAACAGGAATGCAGCAACGCCGCACCCATCGCGGAGCGGCACGAGACCGAAGAGACGATCGACGACATGGTGCCACCGAAACCCGGCCCCACGCCCCCCGCAATGCACGGCGCAGCTCCTTGCTCCGTGCGGCCTGCTTGGCCGCTGCGGAACGGCGCTCCTGCGCGCTGACGTCGAACCCTCGTCGGGCCACTGCCCGTTCGTGTCCGTCCCGAGCGCGGGAGTAAGGACACGATGAAACGCATGCTCTTCAATGCGACGCAGCCAGAAGAACTGCGCGTCGCCATCGTCGATGGTCAAAAGCTCATCGACTTCGACATCGAATCGGCAGCACACGAACAGCGCAAAGGCAACATCTACAAAGCGGTGATTACCCGTATCGAGCCCAGTCTCGAAGCGGTATTCGTCGACTACGGTGAAGACCGTCACGGTTTCCTTCCTTTCAAGGAAGTCGCCCGCACCTACTGGAAAAGTACCGAAGCCAACGGTCGCACCCGGGTACAAGACGCGCTCTCGGTGGGGCAAGAGCTCATCGTCCAGGTGGAAAAAGACGAACGCGGCAACAAAGGCGCGGCGCTCACCACCTACATTTCGCTCGCTGGCCGCTATCTCGTGCTCATGCCCAACAACCCGCGCGGCGGTGGTGTGTCACGACGCATCGACGGCGAGGAGCGCGCCGAGCTGAAAGCGCTGCTCGAAGCGCTCGACATCCCCGAAGGCATGAGCCTGATTGCGCGCACCGCCGCCATCGGTCGCACGCGCGACGAGCTGCAATGGGACCTCGACTATCTCCTCAAGCTATGGCGCGCGATCGAAGAAGCCGCCTCCTCCCAGTCCGGCCCCTTCCTCATCTACCAAGAAAGCGCCTTGGTGATCCGAGCGATCCGCGACTACTTCCAGCCTGATATCGGCGAAATTCTCTGCGACACCGACGACATCTGCGAGCAGGCGCGCCAATTCATGGCCCACGTCATGCCCGACTTCGTGCCCCGCGTGAAGCGCTACCAGGACGACGTCCCGCTCTTCTCCCGTTTCCAGATCGAGCACCAGATCGAGACGGCCTTCTCGCGCCAGGTGAATCTGCCGAGCGGCGGCGCGATCGTCATCGATCACACCGAAGCGCTGGTGGCCATCGACGTCAATTCCGGCCGTGCCACCAAAGGAGCCGACATCGAAGAGACCGCACTCAAGACCAACCTGGAAGCCGCGGACGAAATCGCCCGCCAATTGCGCCTGCGCGACCTCGGCGGGCTCATCGTCATCGACTTCATCGACATGGATGCGGCCAAAAATCAACGTGAAGTGGAGAATCGCCTCAAGGATGCGATCAAACACGACCGCGCCCGCGTTCAGCTGGGCAAAATCAGCAAATTCGGCCTGCTGGAGCTCTCGCGCCAACGGTTGCGCCCGGCACTCGCCGAGACGAGCTACATCCCCTGCCCGCGCTGCACCGGCACCGGTCACATTCGCAGCACCGAGTCGGCGGCGCTACACATCCTGCGCCTGATCGAAGAAGAAGCGATCAAGGAAAACACCGCAGCCGTCTATACTCAAGTGCCCGTCGATGTCGCCACCTTCCTGCTCAACGAAAAACGCGTCGACATCGCCCGCATCGAGGCACGCCACAAGGTGCGCATCGTCGTCATCCCCAACCGGCACATGGAAACCCCCGTCCACGAAGTAGTGCGCCTGCGTCACGATCAACTCGATACGCACGACGTCGCCCTGGTGAGCTACGAGCTCGCCACGCCGCCCGCGCCCGAACCCAATCGCCTCGTCGATCTCTCGGACAAACCTGCCCGGCGGCAGGTCGCTGCCGTCAAGGGAATCACCCCCGAGACACCGCCGCCCTCTGCGAGCAGCCCACCCCCTTCCGTGTCCACCACCCCCGAGACTCCAGAGGTGAAAGCCGCACCGGCCCCTCTGGTGCAACGCCTCAAATCCTGGCTCCGTAGTCTCATGGGGCCTGGCGGCAACGAGCCGCCCAAAGCCGAAGAACCCGCTACGCCGCCGGCCGAGCCCGAGGCGTCCGAATCGGCCCGCCGCCCCGAGGGCCGTCGCCAGCCGAGAACCCGAAGCAGCGACAACGGACACCGTGGCGACCGTCCCTCACGTGAATCGAGCCGGCGCCGCGCAGAATCTTCGGAGCGACCCGGCGCACGTCCAGCCTCCTCAGCGCCCCAAAGCGCTACCGTCTCGGACAAGAGCTCGACGCAGCCTCGCACCGCAACGGCACCGAGCTCCTCCAGCAGCATCGAGGCGCCCCCCACCACCCTGGCCACGGTACACGAAGCTGCCGAATCCCTCGAAGGCGCCCCACCCACGACTGAGAGCACCTCGGAGGCCACCGTCAAGCGCCGGCGTCGTTCGCGCTCGCGCCGCAAGGTCATGGGAGAAACCGCCGAGGCGATCGAAGCCGCCGAGACCGAAGAAACGGGGCAAACCGAAGCCGACCTTGCTGCCAGCAACGAATCCGCTCGGACCGAGGAGGCCGCCCCGGCACGCAAAGCCGCGGCGAAGCGCGCCAACACCACCGAGGAAAAAGCGTCCACGGAACCGGATTCCGAGCAAAAGGCGGCCGATCTGCCCGCCATCGTGCCGCCACGACTCTCCGCACCGACGATCGAATCGCGGCGCCCGGACGCGGATCTCGCAGACGAAACCCCAGAGGCCACCGGGACGCCTCGCCCGGATGCCGCGGCAGCCGCACGGCAGGCCGATTCCGAGGCGCCACGGCGCCCCGTCGACGAAAGCGAACCAACGACCCGAGACGCCGAAGCACTCGCACCGCTGCCGCTCGCCGGCCTGACGCCCGAAACGATGCAGCCCCCCGCCAGCCACGCCACGAAAAGGGAACACCCCGAGCCGACCGAGCAAACGCCGGCCACTCGCCCGACACCCCAGGAAGCCCCGGCAGCCCCCGAGAGTGGAGAAGCGGCTCCTCCCACGTCGTCGAGCGAACCTCGTGCGCCGAGCACTTCGACGCACCGCGAATCTGCCATGGCAAGCAGGCCGGCCGCCCCTCCTCCCGCACCTGCACCGGAAATGACTTCAGAATCCCTGCGCGAGATCCTCGCCGCCGCCGGCCTGCAGTGGGTGGAGACCGATCCGGCCAAGCTCGCCGAGCTCGAGCCCACTGAAGTGATCGTGCAGCTCGGCCGCCCCGTGGTGCGCCCGCCCAAGGCCGAGGAAGGCCCGCTCGTTCAGGTCGAGACCAAGCGATCCTCCGCCGAATCGGTCCCACCCCTCGCCGGCGAGCAGCCTCCCGCCGCATGAAAAAAGGGCGCGGCAAACGCCGCGCCCTTCGCCTTTCCTCGCTCCTTCACTCCTCGAGCGATGCGTGGGGATCGGCACCGAAGACACGTTTGCGCAGGCGAAAGAGCCGGTCGCGTACCTGCGCGGCCGCCTCGAACTCCAGATTGCGCGCGTGCTCCAGCATCTCCTTCTCCAGACGGGCGATCGCCCGCGCCACCGCCTTCTCGTCGGTCGGGTCGATGGACTCTTCCCAGTGCACCTCGGTCGCGGCGACGGCCCGCGCCGAGGGCTGATTCTCGCCCTCTTCACCATAGACCCCGTCGATGATGTCCTTGATGCGCTTGGTCACGCCCCGCGGCGTGATGCCGTGCTCGGCGTTGTAGGCGAGCTGCTTGGCGCGGCGCCGCTCGGTCTCGTCGATGGCGCGGCGCATCGACTCGGTGATGCGGTCGGCGTAGAGGATGGCCGTGCCGTGGAGGTTGCGCGCCGCCCG
>JAQUGB010000002.1:22715-35124 GCA_028684345.1 Tepidiphilus sp.
GTGGGCGGAGGCTCGCCCGGACGGCGTCCCGAAAGATGCCGGGAATAATTCTCGATCCCCTTGCAAAACCCCATCTCCGAGAGCATCTCCAGGTCGAAGAGCGTGCGCTGCTCCAGACGCTGCGCCTCCACCAGCTTGCCGCACTCCAATAGCCACGCCTTGCGCTCGCGCAGCTCCTCCTTGATCGAATCGATCGCGCGCAGGACGGTGGCGCGCGGCGTCACATAATGGCTCGAAGGATAGACGGTGAAGCGCACGAGCTTATGCACCAGATGCCCGGTGAGCGGATCGAAGAGCGTGAGGTGTTCGATCTCGTCGTCGAAGAGCTCGATGCGCAGCGCGTACTCCGCGCTCTCGGCCGGGAAGACGTCGATCACCTCGCCGCGCACGCGGAAGGTGCCGCGGCGGAAATCCGCGTCGGCGCGCTCGTACTGCATCTGCACCAGACGCTCGATGATGGCGCGCTGCCCCATGCGCTCGCCCTCGCGCAGGTGCAAGACCATTGAGTGGTAATCGACCGGGTCGCCGATGCCGTAGATGCACGAGACGGTGGCCACGATCACCACGTCGCGCCGCTCCATCAGGCTCTTGGTCGCCGACAGGCGCATCTGCTCGATATGCGCGTTGACGCTCGAATCCTTCTCGATGTAGAGGTCGCGGCTGGGCACGTAGGCTTCGGGCTGATAATAGTCGTAATACGAGACGAAGTACTCGACGGCGTTCTTGGGGAAGAACTCGCGGAACTCGGCATAGAGCTGGGCGGCGAGCGTCTTGTTCGGCGCCATCACCAGGGCCGGGCGCCCGCAGCGGGCGATCACGTTGGCCATGGTGTAGGTCTTGCCCGAACCGGTCACCCCCAGCAGCGTCTGAAACATCAGCCCGTCGCGGATGCCCGCGACCAAGGCCTCGATCGCCTGCGGCTGATCGCCGGCCGGCGGATAAGGCTGGAAAAGCTCGAACGGACTGCCCGGAAAGCGCACGAAGCGCCCGCTGGAAGAAGGAAGTTCGGCCATGCTACAATTCCCTTTTTCGGCGGTAGCCTTGCGACATCTTACCCCGAAGCGGGTTCCCGCAAGGCACAGCCCGATGGTCCAGCCTCAGGAGCCCCGATCCATGTCTCGCAGCCTCTTCGCCGCGGTCGAACTCGCGCCGCGCGACCCCATCCTCGGACTCAACGAAGCCTTCGCTGCCGACCCGCGCCCGCAGAAAGTGAACCTCGGCGTGGGCGTGTATTACGACGAAGAAGGACGCATTCCGCTGCTCGCCTCGGTGAAGACCGCCGAGGAAGCGCGCGTGCGTCAGGCCAAACCGCGCGGCTACCAGCCCATCGAAGGCCCGGCCGCCTACACCGGCGCCGTGCAGGGTCTGCTCTTTGGCGCCAATTCCCCACTGCTCGCCGAAGGGCGCGTCGTCACCGCCCAGGGACTGGGCGGCACCGGGGCGCTGCGCATCGGCGGTGATCTCCTCAAGCGCATCGTGCCCGAGGCCACCGTCTACATCTCCGACCCCAGCTGGGAAAACCATCGCGGCATCTTCGAGGCCGCAGGCTTTCCCGTGCACACCTACCGCTACTACGATCCCAGCACCGGCGGGGTGGATTTCGCCGGCATGAAGGCGGCGCTCGCGGCCATGGCCCCGCGCAGCATCGTCGTGCTGCACGCCTGCTGCCACAACCCCACCGGAGCCGATCTCAGCGAAGCACAGTGGAAGGAAGTCGCCCAAGCCTGCGTGGCGGGCGAGCTCATCCCCTTCCTTGACATGGCCTACCAAGGATTCGCCGAAGGGATCGACGACGACGCCGCGGCGGTGCGCCATTTCCTCGCCACCGGCATCCCCTTCTTCGTCTCGAGCTCGTTCTCGAAGAATTTCTCCCTCTACGGCGAGCGCGTCGGGGCGCTGTCCATCGTCACCGGCTCGCGCGACGAGGCCGAACGGGTGCTGTCGCAGCTCAAGCGCGTCATCCGCACCAACTACTCCAACCCCCCCACGCACGGCGCGGCGCTCGTGTCCGACGTGCTCGCCTCGAGCGAGCTGCGCGCGCAATGGGAAGAAGAGCTCGGCGGCATGCGCCGGCGCATCCGCGCCATGCGCGAGGGGCTGCGGCAGCGGCTGGAAGCCGCCGTGCCGGGCAAGGACTTCTCCTTCGTCACCGAACAGCGCGGCATGTTCTCCTACACCGGGCTCACCCCCGAGCAGGTCGAACGGCTCAAGAGCGAGTACGGCATCTACGCCGTGCGCTCCGGGCGCATCTGCATCGCCGCGCTCAATGCGCGCAACCTCGACTACGTCGCCGAAGCGATCGCCGCCGTCCTGCGCGGCTGAGCCCCTTTCCGCCGCCCCGCTCGGGGCGGCCCCCTCCCCCCATGAACGAACTCGACGCATTCCTCGAACACCTCGTCTGGCGCACTCCCTCGGGCGAGACGATCGGCTGCACGGAAAAGCGCAAAGTCCTGCGCGAGAATCTCGAGGAACTCGCCCAGATGCTCAAGGACGCCCTTGACGACGCGCTCCTCATGGGCGTGAGCGAACGCCAGGTCCGCGAGGTCTTCCACGCCCTGATCGACCGGATCGAGAGCGATTTTTCCGAACGCGACGATTGAGCGCGACGAATCGATCCCATCGTCCGCGCCGGGGTTGCGTTTGGGCGCGGACGCATTAGAATGAAACCATGACGACTCGGCATACCACCACCCCGATCCTCGAGGAGGAAGAGGCGCGGGTTTCCCCGCCGCCGTTCTACAAGGTGCTGTTGCTCAACGACGACTACACCCCCATGGACTTCGTCGTGATCGTGCTGGAGCGTTTTTTTCACATGGGCCGCGAACGCGCGACGCAAATCATGCTCAAAGTCCATCATGAGGGGATGGCAGTGTGCGGCGTCTATCCGAAAGACATCGCCGCCACCAAGGTCGAGCAAGTCACGGCCTTTGCCCGGCAACACGGACACCCCCTCGCCTGCGTCATGGAGGAAGTTTGAAAATGATCGCCCAAGAGCTGGAAGTCACATTACACATGGCGTTCGTCGACGCGCGGCAGAAGCGGCACGAGTACGTCACCGTCGAACACCTGCTGCTCGCGCTGCTCGACAACCCGTCGGCGGCCGATGCGCTGCGCGCCGTGGGGGCCAATTTCGACGAACTGCGCCGAGAACTGTCGCAGTTCATCGACACGCACGTACCCCGCGTGCCGGGCAACGGCGACGTCGACACCCAGCCCACGCTGGGTTTCCAGCGCGTCATCCAGCGCGCCATCCTGCACGTCCAATCCTCGGGAAAGGCCGAAGTGGTCGGCGCCAATGTGCTGGTGGCCATCTTCGGCGAAAAGGATTCGCACGCGCTCTATTTGCTGCAGCGGCAGAAGATCACCCGTCTCGACCTCGTCAACTACCTCTCGCACGGCATCGTCAAGTCGCGCAGCGCCGCGGGGGGACAAAACAGCAACGCCAAGACCAGACCCGAGCCGGCAGAAGAAGAAGACACCCAGCAAAACGCCGGCGGCGCGCTGGAGAACTTCACCGTCAATCTCAACCAGCTCGCCCGCGAAGGCAAGATCGACCCGCTCATCGGCCGTGGCACCGAGCTCGAACGCGTCATCCAAACGCTCTGCCGCCGGCGCAAGAACAATCCCCTGCTCGTGGGCGAAGCCGGCGTGGGCAAGACGGCCATTGCCGAAGGGCTCGCGCGCATGATCGTCGAAGGCAAGGTGCCCGAGATCCTCGCCAATGCCCAGGTCTACGCGCTCGACATGGGGGCGCTGCTTGCCGGCACGAAGTACCGCGGCGACTTCGAACAGCGCCTCAAGGCCGTGCTCAAGCAGCTGAAAGAGCGGCCCAACGCCATCCTCTTCATCGACGAGATCCACACCCTGATCGGCGCAGGCGCCGCCTCGGGCGGCACGCTCGATGCCTCCAACCTGCTCAAGCCGGCCCTCTCCAGTGGTCAGCTCAAGTGCATCGGCGCCACCACGTACGCCGAATACCGCCAGATCTTCGAAAAGGATCACGCCCTGTCGCGCCGTTTCCAGAAGATCGACGTTCCCGAACCGAGCGTGGAAGACACCATCGCCATCCTCAAGGGGCTGCGCAGCCGCTTCGAAGCGCACCACAACGTGAAATACTCCACCGCGGCGCTGCATGCCGCCGCCGAGCTCGCGGCGCGTTTCATCACCGATCGGCAGCTGCCGGACAAGGCGATCGACGTCATCGACGAAGCCGGCGCGGCGCAGAAGATCCTGCCCAAGAACAAGCAGAAAAAAGTGATCGGCAAAGGCGAGATCGAGGCGATCGTCGCCAAGATTGCGCGCATCCCGCCGCGTACCGTGGCCGCCGACGACCGCGAGAAACTCGCCAGCCTCGAGCGCGACCTGAAGAGCGTCGTCTTCGGGCAGGACGCGGCGATCGAGGCGCTCGCCCGCGCCATCAAGATGTCGCGCTCGGGCCTGGGCAATCCGCAGAAACCCATCGGCGCCTTCCTCTTCTCCGGCCCCACCGGCGTGGGCAAGACCGAAGTCGCCCGCCAGCTCGCCTACACGCTGGGGATCGACCTCATCCGCTTCGACATGTCGGAGTACATGGAACGGCACACGGTAAGCCGCCTGATCGGCGCGCCGCCGGGCTACGTCGGCTTCGAACAGGGGGGGCTCCTCACCGAAGCGGTGATGAAGAAACCGCACTGCGTGCTGCTGCTCGACGAAATCGAGAAGGCGCACCCGGACGTGTTCAACATCCTCCTGCAGGTGATGGACCACGGCACGCTCACCGACGCCAACGGCCGCTCGACCGACTTCCGCAACGTCATCATCATCATGACGACGAACGCGGGTGCCGAGACGATGCAAAAGAGCACCATCGGCTTCGCCTCCAAGCGCGAGGCCGGCGACGAGATGAGCGAGCTCAAGCGGATCTTCTCGCCGGAGTTCCGCAACCGGCTCGACGCGATCATCTCCTTCAAGCCGCTCGACAACGAGATCATCCAGCGCGTCGTCGAGAAATTCCTCATGCAGCTCGAAGCCCAGCTGCACGAGCGCAAGGTCGAGGTGCACTTCACCGACGAACTCAAGGCCTGGCTCGCCGCCAAGGGGTTCGACCCGCTCATGGGCGCGCGCCCCATGGCCCGGCTCATCCAGGACACGATCCGCGCCGCGCTCGCCGACGAGCTGCTCTTCGGGCGCCTGGCCAACGGCGGGCACGTCACGATCGACGTCGATGCCGAAGGCAAAGTGAAACTCCTCTTCGACGAAGAGGCCGTGCTCGAATCCTGAGTGCCCGTGAAGCGATCGCCGCGATCAGGGCAATAGCGAAGGGCGCGCAGCCCCGCGGCGAAACCTATGGTGGAAACCCGCCGGCAGCGTGCCGGCGGGTCATGCGAAAAATCGCTCGCGCGGGATTCCCGACTGGCGGATGATCGACGCCAGGGTCCCGACTCTCAACTCCCGATGATCCGGCACGGGAACCGTCACCGTGCTGCCACCTTCTTCCTTTTGCATCACCACGTGACTGCCTCGGCGGCGCACCTCGCGAAAGCCGTACTCCTCGAGAATGCGGCACACCTCCGCCCCCGAGAGCACCCTCATCCTAATCAACGGCGACCTCCAGCCGGGTCACATAGACCTCGTCGTGCAAGCGGCGCTGCACTTCCTCCGCCGACGCCGTCTCGAAGAAAAGCTCGAGCGCCTCTTTCAGATTGTCGCGCGCCTCATCCACCGTCTCCCCCTGACTGGCGACATCCACTTCCGGGCACAGGGCCACGTACCCATCTCCTTCCCGTTCGATGATCACCGTTAGCGTGCGCTTCATTGCGATGCCTCCCTGCCAAGATGCAAGGTACAGTCTACACCAGGATTTCCCGTACAATTTTCCTTCCCCTTCCGACGAAAGGTCATTCGATGGACTTCCATACCGCCGACCTGTGCGACGCGCACGAAGACCGCGTGCGCGTGCTCGCCCCCATGCTGCGCTCCTATGGCGGCGCCCGCGCCGCGGGCGGGCCCGTGCGCACCCTGAAGATTTTCGAAGACAACGCGCTGGTGCGCGAGATGCTCGCCGAGCCCGGCCAGGGCGCGATGCTGGTGATCGACGGCGGAGGGTCGCTGCGCCGGGCGCTCCTGGGCGACAACCTCGCCGAACTGGCGGTGAAGAACGGCTGGGCCGGGGTCATCGTCTATGGCTGCATCCGCGACTCGGCCGCCATCGGACAACTCCCCCTAGGCGTCTGGGCGCTCGCCACCCATCCGCAAAAGACGGTCAAACGCGGCGAAGGGCAACGCGACGTGCCGGTGAGTTTCGGCGGCGTCACTTTCGCGCCGGGGATGTTCGCCTATGCCGACGAAGACGGCGTGATCGTGTCCGACGCCCCTCTCGTGTGAGCCATAAAGGCAGCGTGATGTCGCGGTACGCCTGCCTTATCTTATGTCTTATATAAGACTGTTGACGTCCCGCTCGAGCTGACGTACCATGCAGCCCATGGGCTTTGCTCATGGGCTTTTTTCTCCTCTCTCAAGGAAGGAACCGTCATGGATCGTCAGCAACAGATCGCTGCCCTGAAAAAAGACTGGGCCGAAAACCCCCGCTGGAAAGGCGTCACCCGCCCCTACTCCGCCGAAGACGTGGTGCGGCTGCGCGGCTCGGTCAACCCCGAATACACCCTCGCCCGCCGCGGCGCCGAGAAACTGTGGAAGCTGCTGCACGAAGAGCCCTACATCAACTGCCTCGGCGCGCTCACCGGCGGTCAGGCGATGCAGCAAGTGAAAGCCGGCGTCAAGGCCATCTACCTCTCCGGCTGGCAAGTGGCCGCGGACAACAACGAATACCGCGCCATGTTCCCCGACCAGTCGCTCTACCCGGTCAATTCCGTGCCGGTGGTGGTCGAGCGCATCAACAACGCTTTCAAACGCGCCGATGAAATCCAATGGAGCAAGGGACTCAACCCCGGGGACAAAGGCTGGATCGACTACTTCGCGCCCATCGTCGCCGACGCCGAGGCCGGTTTCGGCGGCGTGCTCAACGCCTTCGAGCTCATGAAGGCCATGATCCGCGCCGGCGCCTCGGGCGTGCACTTCGAAGACCAGCTCGCCTCGGTGAAGAAATGCGGTCACATGGGCGGCAAGGTGCTGGTGCCGACTTCCGAAGCGGTGCAGAAACTGGTCGCCGCGCGGCTCGCTGCCGACGTCTGCGGCGTGCCCACCCTGGTGATCGCCCGCACCGACGCCGAAGCGGCCGATCTGCTCACGTCCGATCACGACGAATACGACAAGCCGTTCCTGACCGGTGAGCGTACCGCCGAAGGGTTTTATCGCACCCGCAACGGACTCGAGCAGGCCATCGCCCGGGCGATCGCCTACGCGCCCTACGCCGATCTCGTCTGGTGTGAGACGGGTACGCCGGATCTCGAATTCGCGCGCAAGTTCGCCGAGGCGGTTCACGCCAAATTCCCGGGCAAGCTGCTCGCCTACAACTGCTCGCCCTCCTTCAACTGGAAGAAGAACCTGGACGATGCCACCATCGCCAAGTTCCAGCGCGAGCTCGGCGCCATGGGCTACAAGTACCAGTTCATCACGCTCGCCGGCATCCACTCCATGTGGTACAACATGTTCGACCTGGCTCATGACTACGTGCGCCGGGGCATGTCGGCCTACGTCGAAAAGGTGCAGGAGCCCGAATTCGCCGCGCGCGATCGGGGCTACACCTTCGTGGCCCACCAGGCCGAAGTCGGCACGGGCTATTTCGACGACGTGACCACGGTGATCCAAGGCGGCCAATCGAGCGTCACGGCGCTTACCGGCTCGACCGAGGAAGAGCAGTTCCACTGATCACGAGAGAGGGAGGAGTCCGCGGCCGCACTAGACGGCCGCGCGCAGACAATCTTGAGGCCGGGAAACCGGCCTTTTTCTTTGCTCTCCAACTCAGGCGCCGCGCAGTCCCCGCCCGAGCAGATACACCTCGGCGCTGCGATCGCGCGAAGCCTTGGGTTTGCGCACCGCCACGCTGCGAAACGCCGCACCCATCGCCCGGCGGAACTCCTCGAATCCTTCCCCCTGGAACACCTTGATGAGAAAAACCCCTTCGGGACGCAAATGGCGCACGGCGAAATCGAGTGCAAGCTCGGCCAAGTGCATCGCACGCGCCTGATCGACCGAGGCGATGCCCGAAAGATTGGGGGCCATGTCGCTCAAGACCACATCGAGCTTGGCGTCGGCGAGCAGCGCCTCCAGCGCCCGTTCCGTCGCCTCCTCGGTGAAATCTCCCTGCACGAATTCCACGCCGGCAAGGGGCGCCATCGGCAGGAGGTCGAGGGCGAAGACCCGCCCCGTCTCCCCCACCCGTTCGCGCGCCACTTGCGACCAGGCGCCCGGTGCCGAACCCAGGTCCAGCACACACTGACCGCGCCGCAGCAGCCGATCCCGCTCATCGATTTCGATCAGCTTGAACGCCGCCCGCGAGCGGTAACCGGCTCGAGTGGCTTCCTGCACGTAGGGATCGCTCAGATGGCGGTGGATCCAATCCCGATGGCTTTTGTTCTTTCCCATGATCCTTGAGCTAAAATTCTGCTTTACATCAAGAAAGCCCCTGATCCATGCGCCAGATCGACAGCCATACCCGCCGGGCCCTGCGCGCCCAGGCCCATCACCTCAACCCCGTCGTCATCATCGCGGGCAAAGGGCTCACCGAGGCGGTACTCGCAGAGATCGACCGGGCGCTGACGGCGCACGAGCTCATCAAAGTACGGGTGGCCGGCTCCGAGCGCGAGGTGCGCGAAGCACTCATGACCGAAATCTGCGAGCGGCTCGACTGTGCGCCCGTGCAGCACATCGGGAACCTGTTGGTGCTATGGCGCCCCCGACCCGAGACTCCACCCCAGGAAGTGGTGGAAAAATCCTCTGCGCCAGGGGCACACGCCAAGTCGGCCAAGGCATTTGCTCGGGCGGCCCGGCTACGTGCGCTCATCGAGCAACGCGCAACCGCCAAGGCAGCTCGACGCCCCGCCAAAAAGCAGGGCCGCAAGCCGCGAAGTCCATGAGTGGAGCCGCCGTTCGATCTCCCCGTCGCCGCGCACGGCCGCCTGGCGATCGCCTCGCTGGCGACGAGTTCTCCCCCGTCGCTCAGACGTAGCGCACGTCCAAGATCTCGAACTCGCGCAGCCCTCCGGGGGTTTGCACCTGCACCACGTCGCCGGCGTACTTGCCGATCAGGGCGCGAGCGATCGGCGAGCTCACCGAAATCCTCCCCGCCTTCACGTCGGCCTCTTCGTCGCCGACGATCTGGTAGCACGCTTTCTCGCCGCTCTCCAGATCCTCGAGCTCGACGGTGGCGCCGAACACGACCCGCCCGTCGGCATCCAGGGTTTTCGGGTCGATGATCTGGGCATTCGCCAGTTTCGCCTCCAGCTCCTGGATACGCCCTTCGATGAAGGCCTGACGCTCGCGCGCGGCGTCGTATTCGGCGTTCTCGGAAAGATCGCCGTGGGCGCGCGCTTCGGCGATCGCCGCGATCACCGCCTGCCGCTCCACGGTTTTCAGGCGGTGCAACTCCTGGCGCAGCTTTTCCGCGCCTTCGACCGTCATGGGATATTTCATCTCGCCTCCTCCCGCAACTGGGCGTGCAGGGATTGCAAGGAATAAACGTCATAGCGACCGGCCTGTTCGATCCCCAAACAAGCGGCCTCGGCTCCCTCGATCGTCGTGAAGAAGGCCGTGATCTTGGCTGCGAGGGCACTGGTACGAATCGAGCGCGAATCGAGCACGGCCTGGCGTTTCTCCTCGACGGTGTTGATGACGAAATCGATCTCGCCGTTTTTGATCATGTCGACGATGTGCGGCCGCCCTTCGGTGACTTTGTTCACCACGCGCACGGGAATACCGGCCTGGGCGATCACGCCGGCCGTACCGCGCGTGGCTACCAGATCGAAACCGAGGGCGTGCAGCTTACGGGCGATCTCCACCGCTGCGGGCCGATCCTTGGGCTTGACGCTGATGAACGCGCGTCCCTTGGTGGGCAAGCGCACCCCCGCGGCCAACTGCGCCTTGTAAAAGGCTTCGGCGAAGGTCTGGCCGATGCCCATGACTTCGCCGGTCGATTTCATCTCGGGCCCCAGGATGGGATCGACGCCGGGGAATTTCACGAAGGGGAAAACCACCTCTTTCACCGAATAGTAAGACGGCACGATCTCGCGCGTCACCCCCTGCTCGGCGAGCGGGCGCCCCACCATGCAGCGCGCCGCCACCTTGGCGAGCGGCACGCCGCAGGCCTTGGAGACGAAAGGCACCGTGCGTGAGGCGCGCGGATTGACCTCCAGCACATAGACGACGGCCTCTTCACCCGAGCCCTGGATGGCGAACTGCACGTTCATCAGGCCCACCACGCCGAGCGCCCGGGCCATGGCCACCGTCTGGCGGCGCATCTCGTCGAGCACGGCAGGCGCGAGCGTGTAGGGCGGCAGCGAACAGGCCGAATCGCCCGAATGTACGCCGGCCATCTCGATGTGCTCCATGATGCCGCCGATCACCACGTCCTTGCCGTCGGCGAGCGCATCGACATCGACCTCGGTGGCGTCGTTCAAGAACCGGTCGAGCAGGACAGGCGAGTCGTTCGACACTTTCACCGCCTCGCGCATGTAGCGCTCGAGGTCTTTCTGCTCGTGCACGATCTCCATGGCGCGTCCGCCGAGCACGTAACTGGGGCGCACCACCAGCGGATAGCCGATCTCGGCGGCGAGCCGCAGCGCCTCCTCGGGCGTGCGCGCCGTGCGGTTGGGCGGCTGGCGCAGGCCCAGTTGCACGAGCAGCTGCTGGAAGCGTTCGCGGTCTTCGGCGGCGTCGATCGCATCGGGCGAGGTACCGATGATGGGCACGCCGTTCGCCTCCAGCGCCCTGGCTCGCTTGAGCGGCGTCTGTCCGCCGAACTGCACGATAACCCCTTCGGGGCGCTCGACGTGGACGATCTCGAGGATGTCTTCCAGCGTGATCGGCTCGAAGTAGAGCCGGTCGGAGGTGTCGTAGTCGGTGGAGACGGTCTCGGGGTTGCAATTGACCATGATGGTCTCGAAGCCGTCCTCGCGCAGCGCGAGCGCCGCATGCACGCAGCAATAATCGAACTCGATCCCCTGACCGATGCGGTTGGGGCCGCCGCCGAGGATCATGATCTTGCGCCGCGTGGTGGGCGCCGCCTCGCACTCTTCCTCGTAGGTGGAATAGAGGTAGGCCGTCTGAGTGGCGAACTCGGCCGCACAGGTATCCACTCGCTTATAGACCGGACGCACGCCCAGGGCATGCCGGTGCAGGCGCACGGCGGTTTCGTCGCGCTGCAGCAGCTTGGCGAGCCGCCGGTCGGAGAACCCCTTGCGCTTGAGCGCGCGCATCTGCGCCGCGTCGATCGCCTCGAGCGAGCGCCCCACGAGCGACTGCTCCGTGCGCACGAGATCCTCGATCTGGGCGAGGAACCATGGATCGATGCGCGACAGGCGATGCACGTCGGCCTGGGTATAGCCTTCGCGGAACGCCTGGCCCACGTACCAGATGCGCTGCGGGCCGGGGTTGGCCAGCTCATGTTCGAGTGCTTCGCGGCCGGTGTCGACCTCGTCGAGCCCGTAAGCGCCCACTTCCAGCCCACGCAAGGCTTTCTGGAAGGACTCCTGGAAGGTGCGACCGATCGCCATCACCTCGCCCACGGATTTCATCTGCGTGGTGAGGCGATCGTCGGCCTGTGGGAATTTCTCGAAGGCGAACCGCGGCACCTTGGTGACCACGTAATCGATCGTCGGCTCGAAGGAAGCCGGCGTCGCCCCGCCGGTAATCTCGTTCTTGAGCTCGTCGAGCGTGTAGCCCACGGCGAGCTTGGCCGCCACCTTGGCGATGGGAAAGCCCGTGGCCTTGGAGGCGAGCGCCGAAGAGCGCGACACGCGCGGGTTCATTTCGATGACGATCATGCGCCCGTCTTCAGGGTTGATGGCGAACTGTACGTTGGAGCCACCCGTATCGACCCCGATCTCACGCAGCACGGCGAGGGAGGCATCGCGCATGCGCTGGTATTCCTTGTCAGTGAGCGTCTGCGCCGGCGCTACCGTGATCGAATCGCCCGTGTGCACGCCCATGGGATCGAGGTTCTCGATGGAACAGACGATGATGCAATTGTCGGCGCGATCGCGCACGACCTCCATCTCGAATTCCTTCCACCCGATGAGCGACTCCTCGATGAGAAGCTCGCTGACGGGACTCGCGTCCAGCCCCCGCTTGCAGATCTCGACGAACTCCTCCATGTTGTAGGCGATGCCGCCCCCCGTGCCCCCGAGCGTGAAGGAAGGCCGGATGATGACCGGAAAGCCGATCCGCGCCTGCACGGCCATCGCCTCTTCCAAGGTATGGGCGATACCCGAGCGCGCCGACTCCAGCCCGATGCGCGTCATCGCCTCCTTGAATT
>JAQUGB010000068.1 GCA_028684345.1 Tepidiphilus sp.
GGCCGATGCTCCTGAACCCGAGGTTCAGGTTGGTCGCTTTCCTTCCGCCTCAGGCACACCCGCAAAGGGCGCGCACACTGGCGGTTTCTCTGGGCCGCGACCCATCGTCACGATATTGGTTCTAGGATCGTACGACCCTCCCGAACGCCGCAGGGGAAACCTGAGGGCGACGGCTCCATCTTCTACAAGGGGCGGTCGTATTGACTCAAGACCCCGTCGAGCCGCGCGCCGATGAGCTCAATTCTACGCTTGAATCGCGTGATGTCAAACCCTCCCTGCTGCTGCAGTTTGACCAGATCGAGCGCCACTTCCAGCGCCGTCCACAGCACCAGTTTCTCTCCGCTCAGGCCCGAGCGTTGCGCCAGCGCAGCGATGCGCTCGTCGAGCAGCTTCGCCGCCTGGGCGAGCGGCTCCGCCTCGCCCTCCTCACACTCCAGGCGATAGGTGCGCCCCATCAGGGTCACGTCGACGTGCGTTTCAGACATCGCTCGTCTCCGCCGGTTCGAGCAGGGTCACGGCGCGTTCGATGCCGCGGATCGCCTGCGCGAGCTTGCCTTCGAGAATCCTCTTGTCGGCTTCGAGCTGCGCCACCTGGCGCTGCAGCCGCTGATTGTGCGCGCTCAGACGCTCCACGAGCTGCGCGAGCCGCTCGGCCTGACGTTCGAGATGCGCAAGTTCCGTCTCCATCGCTTACCTCCGCAGCTGCCCCAGATCGCGCACCGCCCCCGTGTCGGCGCTGGTGGTGAGCGCCGCATAGGCCTGCAGCGCCACCGAGACCTGGCGCTGGCGCGAAGCCGGGCGCCAGGCAGCCTCCCCTTTGGCCTCCATCGCGGCGCGCCGGCGCGCGAGCTCCTCGTCAGCCACCGCCAGATGGATGCGCCGCTGCGGAATGTCGATCTCGATCGTGTCGCCCTCCTCGATGAGGGCGATCGTGCCGCCACAGGCGGCCTCCGGCGAGACGTGCCCGATGGAGAGGCCCGAGGTGCCACCAGAGAAACGCCCGTCGGTGAGGAGCGCACAGGATTTCCCCAAGCCTTTGGACTTCAGATAACTCGTGGGATAGAGCATCTCCTGCATGCCCGGCCCCCCTTTGGGCCCTTCGTAGCGCACCACCACCACGTCGCCGGGCTGGATTTTGTCGCCGAGGATGGCGGCGACGGTCTCTTCCTGGCTCTCGAAGACGCGGGCACGGCCGCGAAAAACCCAGATCGACTCGTCCACGCCGGCCGTCTTGACGATGCAGCCATTCGGCGCGAGGTTGCCGTAGAGCACCGCCAGGCCGCCATCCTGGGAAAAAGCGTTTGCCCGGTCGCGAATCACGCCGGCGGTGCGATCCAGGTCGAGCGAGGGATAGCGCCGTTCCTGGGAGAAGGGGCGCTGGGTCGGCACGCCGCCGGGGGCGGCGCGATAGAACTCGAACACGTCGAGCGCCGAGGTCTGCATCACGTCCCAGTGGGAGAGCGCCGCTCGCAGCGTCGGGCTATGCACGGTGGAGACTTCGTCGTGCAAGAGCCCGGCACGCTGCAGCTCGCCCAAAATGCCCATCACGCCGCCGGCGCGATGCACGTCCTCGACGTGCACCGTGCTCACCGCCGGAGCCACCTTGCACAGGCACGGCACCTTGCGCGAGATGCGGTCGATGTCGGCCAGGGTAAACGGCACTTCGGCCTCATGCGCCGCGGCGAGCAGGTGCAGCACGGTATTGGTGGAACCGCCCATGGCCACGTCGAGCGCCATGGCGTTCTCGAATGCGGCCAAGGTGGCGATGCGCCGCGGCAGGACGGATTCGTCACCCTGCTCGTAATAGCGCTTGGCGAGTTCGACGATGAGCCGCCCGGCGCGGCGGAAGAGCCCTTCGCGGTCGCGGTGCGTGGCCACGAGCGTGCCGTTGCCCGGCAGCGCCAGCCCCAGTGCCTCGGTGAGGCAGTTCATCGAGTTGGCAGTGAACATCCCGGAGCAGGAGCCGCAGGTGGGGCAGGCCGAACGCTCGACGAGCGCTACTTCTTCGTCGCTCGCGTTGCGGTCGGCCGCCTTCACCATGGCGTCGACCAGATCGAGCGAGAGCTCCTGATCCTGCCAGCGCACCTTGCCCGCCTCCATCGGTCCGCCGGAGACGAAGACCACGGGGATATTGAGGCGCAGGGCGGCCATGAGCATGCCCGGCGTGATCTTGTCGCAGTTGGAGATGCACACCAGCGCATCGGCGCAGTGGGCGTTGACCATGTATTCGACCGAATCGGCGATGAGCTCGCGCGAGGGCAGCGAATAGAGCATCCCCTGGTGCCCCATGGCGATGCCGTCGTCGATGGCGATGGTGTGGAATTCCTTGGCCACGCCGCCCGCCTTTTCGATCTCCTCGGCCACGAGGCGGCCGAGATCGCGCAGGTGCACGTGCCCGGGCACGAAGTCGGTGAAGCTGTTGGCGATGGCAATGATCGGTTTGCCGAAATCCTCTTCCTTCATGCCGGTGGCGCGCCACAGGGCGCGGGCGCCGGCCATGTTGCGGCCGTGGGTGCTGGTGCGGGAACGATACTGCGGCATGGGAGATCCTCGATCCGTTGGCTGCGATGCCCGTTATTCTAGTCCCGAACCGGCCTTGGGCTACAATGAACCCGTGCGCCACATCGCGGTCTTTCTTCCATGCTCGTGCATCCGCAGTTCGACCCCGTCGCCTTCTCGCTCGGCCCCTTGTCGGTACGCTGGTACGGCCTCATGTACCTCGCCGGCTTTCTCGCCTTCCTGTGGCTCGCGCCACGCCATGCACGGCGCATGGGCGATGTGCGATGGACGCGGGAGCGTCTCGACGCGCTGCTCTTCTACGGCGTACTCGGCGTGGTGCTCGGGGGGCGGCTGGGCGAAGTGCTCTTCTATCAGCCGCAATACTATTTCGCCCATCCGCTCGAAATCTTCGCCATCTGGCGTGGCGGCATGAGTTTCCACGGGGGGCTCGTCGGCGCCATCGTCGCCATGTTGCTCTTTGCACGACGTGAGGGTATGGGGTTTTGGCAGGTAGACGACTTCGTCGCCCCGCTCGTGCCGCCCGGGCTGGGATTCGGGCGGCTGGGCAATTTCATCAACGGCGAATTGTGGGGCCGTCCGGCCCCCGAGTCCCTGCCCTGGGCGATGATCTATCCCCAAGTCGATACCCTGCCGCGCCATCCATCGCAGCTCTATGAGGCGCTCGGCGAAGGTCTGTTGCTCTTCGTGCTGCTGTGGTGGTATGCCGGTCGCCCACGCCCCACGGGGCGGGTCGCAGCGGTCTTTCTCATGGGCTACGGTGCCATCCGCTTCGTCTGTGAGTGTTTCCGTACGCCTGACCCGGGCATCCTCTCCTGGCTCACCCCGGCGCTGAGCACGGCGCAGTGGCTCTCACTGGCGATGCTATTGGCTGGCGCCGTTCTGTACCTGTACGCACGCCAACGACCCGATTCTTCCTTCTCTTCGACGCAAGGATGAACGAATGAGCAACGACCTTCTGAGCAAAGGCTTGTCCCTGGTGCGCGCTTGGTTCGAACCGCCGCCCGAGAAAGTTCTCGAGCGCATCCGCGACGAGCTACGCGAATGTGCCGATCTCATCGGCGGCGAGGTGAGCGCACGCCAGCGTGCCGCCAAGCTCGCCAAGACGTATACCGAGCTCGATGAAAACGGCCGGCGGGCATTCCTGCGCATCCTGCTCACCGAATTCGGCCCCGAACCCGAGCGCATCGACGATGCCTATGAAGCCTACCGCAGCGCGCGCGGCAGCGATGCGCAATGGCAAGCGGAAGCGGCGCTGCGCGAGAGCCTTCGCACCCCCCGCAGCCGCATCCTCACCCAGTTCTCCGCTTCGGATGCGGGCGTGCATTTCCTCGTCGACCTGCGCGCCGAGCTGCTCGACTTTCTGCGCGACGATCCCCTGCTCGCCCCGCTCGATTTGGAACTGCAGGGGTTGCTCGCCTCGTGGTTCGACGTGGCGCTCCTCGAGCTGCAGCGCATCACCTGGCACAGCCCGGCCGACGTGCTCGAGCGCCTGGTGCAATACGAAGCGGTGCACGAGATCAAATCCTGGGAAGACCTGAAGAACCGGCTCGATTCCGACCGGCGCTGCTATGCGTTTTTCCATCCGCGCATGCCGTCGGTGCCCCTCATCTTCGTCGAGGTCGCGCTCACCGAAGGACTGGCGGGCGACGTGCAGCAGCTGCTCGACGTCTCGGCGCCCCTCTTTGCCTCCGAGCGTGCCGACACGGCCATTTTCTACTCCATCAGCAATACGCAGAAAGGGCTGCGCGGCATCTCTTTCGGCCATTTTCTGCTCAAGCGGGTGATCGACGACCTGCGCCGCGATTTCCCTAAACTCGAGTGCTTTGCCACGCTCTCCCCCATGCCGGGGCTGGTACGCTGGTACCGGGCACACCCGGAGGCGCTCGCCGATGTCTTCACCACCTCCGACTGGCGCAAGCTGCGCACCGCCGGCGCTCCCGACGGAACAGAACTCCTGCAGCGCCTTCTCGAGACGCCCGAGATCGCCGGCACCGAAGCGTGGCGCGAAGCGCTCGCCGCGCCGTTGCTGCGCGCTGCGGCGCGCTATCTGCTCGCCACGGAGAACGGCCGCGCGCTCGACCCCGTGGCGCGCTTCCACCTGGGCAACGGCGCGCGCATCGAGCGGCTCAACTGGCCCGCCGACACCTCGCCCAAAGGCTGGCGCCAATCCTGGGCGATCATGGTTAATTATCGCTACGAACCCGACAAGCTGCAGGATCGCATCGACGCCTACGAGCGCGACGGCATCATCGAAGCGACCTCCGCGGTACGACGCCTCGCGCGTTGAGACGGGATCGCCGGACTACGCATCCTCGCCCACTAGAAAGGCGAGCTCGCCCACACCCTCCACCCAGGCGCGGACGCGCTCGCCCGGTCGCACGGGGCCGACGCCGGCGGGCGTTCCCGTGAGGATCAAGTCGCCGGGGGCAAGTTGCCAGTAGCGCGAGATCTCGGCGATGACCGCAGGTACGTCGTAGATCATCTGTGCGAGATCGCCGCGCTGACGTGGCGTCCCATCGATCTCCAGGCCGATCTCGCCACGGCGCAGCACTTGCCCCGCTTTCGGCAGGATCGTGGAAATCGGCAGCGAGGCGTCGAACCCCTTGGCCACGTCCCAAGGCCGACCTTTGGCCTTCGCCTCCGCCTGCAGGTCACGCCGCGTCATGTCGAGCCCCACGGCATAGCCGTAGATCGCCTCTTCGGCCTCCTCGAAGGAGAGTTCCCGGCCTCCGGCGCGCAGCGCCACCACCAGTTCGACCTCGTGGTGCACCTCGTGGGTGGCCGGCGGATAGGGCCAGCACGCGTCGGCATCGCCGGGGTGCCAGACGGCATCGGCCGGTTTCATGAAGAAGAACGGCGACTCGCGACTCGGATCACCCCCCATCTCGCGCGCGTGTTCGGCGTAATTGCGCCCCACGCAGAAGATGCGGCGCACGGGGAAGAGCCCCCCGCAGCCCACTGGAACCACCGGCCGGGAAGGAATGGGGATCACAAATTCTTCAGGGGACATGCTCGACTCCTCGTCTTGAACTTTCAGCGCGATTCTACGCTGCCTTGACGCCGGTTAAAAATGCAATAAAATGGCAAAAAGGACCCAAACGAAACCCGCCATGACCGATCCCGATCTTTCCCGGCGCATCCGCGATGCCGGCGGCCGCGTGACCACGGCGCGCCTGGCCGTATTGCGCTGTCTGGCGGACGCCGACGAGCCGCTCACGCCCGATGAGGTATTGGAGCACCTCGCCCGGAATTCCGATCACGTCCCCGATCGGGTCACCATCTATCGCGCAATCGACTGGCTCGCCGTCCACGGTCTGGTACGGCGGCTGGCGACGGTAGGGCGCGCCGCCCGCTACGAGCCGGTCGAGGATCGGGAAGCGCATGCCCATTTCCAGTGCCGCCGCTGCGCTCAGACGCGCTGCCTGCCCGCACCCACACCACCGCTGCCGCCGCTGCCACCGGGGTATGCGGCCGAACGCATCGAGCTGGTGATCCACGGCCTGTGCGCCGCCTGCCGCGCCGGAGATACCCCATGAGCGTACGATCCTTGTGGACGTTGGGCATCGTCGGTCGCCTCGGCCTGGCGACGCTGCCCCTGGGGCTCATCTGGCTACTCTACTTCTGGGGCACCCGATGAACACCCCGGGCATCGTCCTGCACGATCTCACCGCCGGCTACGGCCGCCATCCGGCCATCCATCATCTGCACGCAACGATCCCCTGCGGAGCGCTACTCGCCGTGGCCGGACCCAATGGTGCCGGCAAATCGACGCTACTCAAGGTGCTCGCCGGCGAGCTCAAGCCCATGACCGGTCGCGTCGGCATGCCGCCCGAGTACCGGCAGCGACTCGCCTACCTCACGCAGCAGCCGACTTGGTCCCTGGATTTCCCCGTCGACGTCCACGACGCGGTGGCCATGGGCTGCTGGCCTTGGCTCGGTCCTTGGCGCGCCCTCGATGAAGCGGCACACCGTCGGGTGACGGAAGCCATCACAGCGGTCAAATTGCAAGGATTCGAGCATCGGCCGCTCCAATCGCTCTCCGGGGGCCAATTGCAGCGGGTGCGCTTTGCCCAGATCATCGTGCAGGATGCCCGGCTCATCCTGCTCGACGAGCCGTTCAACGCACTCGATGAGTCCACCGAAGAAGAATTCCTCGCCCTCATCCGTCGCTGGCACAACGAAGGGCGCACCGTGATCGCCGTGCTGCACGATCTCGAACGGGTACGACGCCACTTCCCTCTGACCCTGCTGCTCGCGCGCGAGCTCGTCGCCTTCGGCCCCACCGAAGCGGTGCTGAGCGCCGAGCACCTCGAACGCGCCCGACACCATGCGGAAGCCTTCGACGAGCATGCCGCCCCTTGTCCCCTGCCCGCGGACGAGGAAAAAGACGAGGTGGTCCACCAATGACCTTGCCCCAGCTCCTCACCCCCTTTGCCGACTATGATTTCATGCGCCGGGCGCTCGCCGGCGCCCTGATGCTCACGCTGGGCGCCACTCCCGTGGGCGTCTTCCTCATGCTGCGCCGCATGAGCCTCATGGCCGATGCCATGAGCCACGCGGTTCTTCCGGGCGTAGCCGCCGCCTACTTTTTCTCCGGCCTATCCCTGGGCGCGATGACGCTCGGCGGCCTGGCCGCAGGCGTGCTCGTGGCGATCGCCACGGGCTGGGCGGCACGCCACTCGGTACTCTTCGAAGACACCGCCATGGGGACGTTCCAGATCCTGTCGCTCACCGCCGGCATCCTGCTCATGACGGCGCACGGCCGCCCTGTGGACGTCTTGCAGCTGCTCTTCGGTTCAATCCTTGCGATCGACCACGACACGCTGACGCTCATCGCCCTGGTGGCCTCCGCCACGCTGGTGCTGCTCGCCCTGGGCTGGCGCATCCTCGTACTCGAATGTTTCGACGCCCCTTTCCTGCGCCGTCATAGCCCGCGCCTGTCGGCGCTGGCGCACTACGGATTCCTCGTCCTGGTGGTACTCAACCTCGTGGCCGCCTTCCATGCCATCGGAACCCTGCTGGCGATCAGCGTGCTGATCCTGCCTGCTGCCACCGCCCGCCTGTGGGTCAACAGCCTGGGGAAAGCGCTCGTGCTCGCCGCCGGCTGCGGCGCCCTGGGCAGTTACCTCGGGCTCGTCGCGTCGTTTCGCTGGGACCTCCCCGCCGGTCCGGCCATCGCACTCGCACTCGCGCTGCCCTATCTCGTCTCGCTCTTGCTCGCCCCGCACGGCTTTCTACGCCAACGCCATCCGCGCAAACGCCACCTCGAAAACTGAACCGATCGGAGTTCCCCTCATGTTTACTACCACCCGACGCCGCATCCTTCTTGCACTTGCCGCCGCGCCGCTGCTCGGGCTGCACGCTCCCAAAGTCCAGGCGAGTTCCCCTCTGCCCGTCGTCGCCACTTTTTCCATCGCTGCCGACTGGATACGCCAAGTGGGCGGCGATCGCGTGCAGGTCACCTCCCTGATCGGCCCGGATGCCGATGCGCACGGCTACCAACCCAAACCCTCGGACACGCGCGTCATCAAGGAAGCTGCCCTCGTCGTCGGCATCGATTTGGGGTTCGACGACTGGGTCGAACGGCTCGCCCGTAGCGCGGGCAAGAAAAACGACTTGCTCCTGCTCGGAAAAAACTTGCTCAACGAAAAGATCCTCCTTTCAGCCGGCCCGTCACACGACGATCACGACGATCACGCGCATGGGGAGTTCGACCCCCATTTCTGGCAGGACCCACGCCTCGTGGCCCAGGCGATGCCGCCGCTGGCCGAAGCGCTCGCCCAGCGCGATCCCACGCACGCCGACCACTACCGGCAACGCGCCACCGAGTATGCGCATAGCCTCGAATCCCTGTGGCGTCAATGGAGCGAACGCTTTGCCGCCCTTCCCCCCGACGCACGCCGCGCCTACACCAATCACGACGCCTTCCGTTACCTCGCCCGGGCCTACGGCCTCGAACTCATAGGCATCCAGGGCGTCGTACCGCACGGCGAGCTCAGCGCCAAGGCACTTGCCGCGCTCGCCGATCGCGCACGACGCGAGGGCATTCGCGTCGCCTTCCTAGAGAACGTCGCCGATCCCCGCCTCGTCGAGCAACTACGCCGCGAATCGGGACTCACCGTGGGCGGACGTCTCTATTCGGATGCCCTCAGCGGGCCCA
>JAQUGB010000069.1:0-4859 GCA_028684345.1 Tepidiphilus sp.
TCCGGCTCGACCACCGGCGGCGTCTTCATGCCCATGAGCTTGAGCATGGAGCGCTGCCACAGGGTGAAGTAGTCCCACATCAGGTTCATTTGCGCCTGGGCGAGACGGTAGGGGTTGGCGAGCAGCCGCGCCATCATCTCCATGTAGGTCTGCGCGATGCCGACTTCGTCGGCCGGCGGATGGATTCCCTCCTTGAGCTGCTTGCGCATGGTCTCGCCCAGCAGCCGGGCGGCGCGCTCGGCCACTTCGGCGTAGATCTTCGCCATTTCCTGGGGGTTGGGGAACTCGGGGGTGACCGGCGGCGGGGCGGCCGGTTTTTGTGCTGGGGTCTGTGTTTCGCTCATCTTCGTTCCCTTGGTGCTCGTTCTCGTTCAGGGGGTCGGGCCCGTGCGCACGAAGCGCTGCCGGCCGTCGGGGCCGCGCAGCCGCTCGGCGCGTCCGAGCGCGACCAGGTGGTTGAGGTGGGCGAGCGCCTCGCCGAGCGCGAACACGACCTGGTGCGTGTCGAGCGCGCGGGAAAAGAGCGTCGGGATCACCTCGGCCGCCGTCTTCGGCGCATCGAGCGCGGCTTCGAGCACCGCCAGGCGCTCTTCGTGGTGCGCGCGCAGCTGGGCAATGCGCGCGTGCAGGCCGACGAACGGCAGCCCGTGCGATGGTAGCACAAGGGTATCTTCCGGCAAGGCTTCGAACCGCCCGAGCGAGCGCAGGAAGTCCGCGAGCGGATCGTCTTCGGGCGAGACGGCCCAAACCCCGACGTTGGTGGAAATCTTGGGCAGCAGCATGTCGCCGGAGATGAGCAGTTTCTGCGAGGGGCAGTAGAGGGCGACGTGCTCGGGCGAATGGCCGCAGCCGGTGATGACCCGCCAGGTGCGCCCGCCGATGACCAGCTCGTCGCCATCGTGCAGGCGATGGAAGCGCTCGGGCAAGCGCGGAGCGCCGCGGCGGTAAGCGTTGCCCCTGGCTTCCAGCGCCGCCGCGCGCTCCGCGTCGAGGCCGTTTGCCCGGAACAGGGCGAGCATGGCCTCGACCGAATGGCCGGCGATGCCATGCCAGACGGCATGCCCGGTGAGGAATTCGGAATGGCTCATCCACAGTTCCAGCCGCCATTCGCGCATGAGCCAGTCGGCCAGTCCGAAGTGGTCGGGATGAAAATGGGTGACGATGAGGCGCGAGGGCAGGCGCAGGCGCAGCGCTTCGCGCCAGGCTGCCTGCACCTGCGGCGAGGAGAAACCGGTGTCGACGAGCGCGACCTGGTTCTCGGCATCGTCGATCAGCCACAGGTTGATGTGATCGAGCGCAAACGGCAGGGGCATGCGCAGCCAGTGCACGCCGGGGGCGACGGAGGCGACCTGCCCGAGCTCGGGGGTGGCGGGATGCGGGTAGCTGAGTTCGGCTTGCATGTGGTAATGTTCCGTTGACGTCAACGGAAATCAGTCTACCGGAAAAACGACGAGGCGAGGATGAGCCGGACAGAGGAATTTTTCACCATCTCGGATCTGGCGCGGGAGTTCGGCATCACGCCGCGCACGATCCGCTACTACGAGGATCAGGGGCTGCTGCATCCGCGCCGCGAGGGAAGGGTGCGGGTCTATGATCGCGCCGACCGGGCCCGTCTCAAGCTCACGCTGCGCGGCAAGCGTCTGGGGCTGTCGCTCGCGCAGATCAAGGAACTGATCGACATGTACGACGGGCGCCACGATTCGGCGCCGCAACTGCGCCGTTTCCTCAGCGTGCTCGAGGAGCGGCGCCGCACGCTCGAGCAGCAGCGGCGCGACATCGAGGCAGTGCTCGACGAGATCGGCATGCTCGAGCGCCAGTGTCTGAGCCTGCTGGGGCACGATGCCCAAGGGGCGGAGGCTGCACGACAGGAATTGCAGGCGCGCGTCGAGGCGGTGGCTTCTTGAGGGGGGCTTTGCAAACGGGCCGGATTGGTTTACGTTAACGTCAACGTCAACACCAAAGGAGGAGGAAACATGGAGACGGTCGGGCTCGACTTCGGGCTGGGAGAAACACACGACCTGCTGCGCCAGACGCTGCAGTCGTTCTGTGCGCAGGAGATCGCACCGCGGGCGGCACAGATCGACCGCGACAACGCTTTTCCGCCGGATCTGTGGCGCAAGCTGGGGGAGCTCGGCCTGCACGGCATGACGGTGGCCGAAGAGTATGGCGGCAGCGCCATGGGTTATCTGGCGCACATCATCGCCATGGAGGAGATCTCGCGTGCGAGCGCCGCGGTGGGGCTCTCCTACGGGGCGCATTCCAACCTGTGCGTCAACCAGATCCACCGCAACGGCACCGAGGCGCAAAAGCGCAAATACCTGCCCAAGCTCGTCTCCGGCGAGTGGGTGGGGGCGCTGGCGATGAGCGAGCCCGAGGCCGGTTCCGACGTGGTGAGCATGAAACTGCGCGCCGAGAAAAAGGGCGATCGCTACGTGCTCAACGGCAGCAAGATGTGGATCACCAACGGCGGGGACGCCGACGTGCTGGTGGTCTATGCCAAGACCGATCCGGCGGCGGGCCCTCGCGGCATCACGGCTTTCATCGTCGAGAAGGGGATGAAGGGCTTTACCGCCGGCAACAAGCTCGACAAGCTCGGCATGCGCGGCTCGAACACCTATCCGCTCTTCTTCGAGAATTGCGAGGTGCCCGAGGAGAACGTGCTCGGCAAGGTCAACGAGGGGGTCAAGGTGCTCATGAGTGGGCTCGACTACGAGCGCGCCGTGCTCGCCGGCGGGCCGCTGGGGATCATGGCCGCGTGCATGGACGTGGTGCTGCCCTACGTGCATGAGCGGCGCCAGTTCAACCAGCCGATCGGCCGCTTCCAGCTCATGGAAGGGAAAATTGCCGACATGTATACCACTTGGCAGGCTTGCCGTGCCTACGTCTATGCGGTGGGGCAGGCGCTCGATCGTAGCGATCACAGCCGCAAGCTGCGCAAGGACTGCGCCGGGGTCATTCTCTATGCGGCGGAGAAGGCCACCTGGATGGCCGGCGAGGCGATCCAGGCGCTGGGCGGCAACGGCTACATCAACGACTATCCCACGGGGCGGCTGTGGCGCGACGCCAAGCTCTATGAGATTGGGGCGGGGACGTCCGAGATTCGCCGCATGCTCATCGGGCGCGAGCTCTTCGACGAGACGGCCTGATCATTGATGTTGATTGACGAGACACGAGGAGAAAGATCGATGACGCAGGACAAACGGGCCGACGACGTGGTGATCGTCGGCGTGGCGCGCACGCCGATGGGGGGTTTTCTCGGAGATCTGGCCGACGTGCCGGCCCCGCGTCTGGGCGCGGCGGCGATCGAGGCGGCGATCGGCCGGGCGGGCCTTGCCAAGGAGTCGATCGAAGAGGTGCTGATGGGCAACGTGCTGCAGGCCGGCGAAGGTCAGGCCCCGGCGCGTCAGGCGGCGCTGGGCGCGGGGCTGCCCACGTCAGTCGCCTGCACCACCGTGCACAAGGTATGCGGCTCCGGCATGAAGACGGTGATGCTCGCACACGACGCGCTCAAGGCGGGTTCCGTGGCGGTGGCGGTGGCCGGCGGCATGGAGTCGATGTCGAACGCTCCCTACCTGCTCCCCAAGGCCAGAGCCGGTCTGCGCCTGGGGCACGGCCAGCTGCTGGATCACATGTTCTACGACGGCCTGGAAGACGCCTACCAGAAAGGCCGGCTGATGGGGACGTTCGCCGAGGATGCGGCGCAGCACTACGGTTTCACCCGTGAGCAGCAGGACGCCTACGCCATCGCCTCGACCGAGCGCGCCCAGCGGGCGATCAAGGAAGGGGCGTTCTCCTGGGAGATCGTGCCGGTGAAAATCGCCGGGCGCGGCGGGGAGCGGGTGGTGGAGATCGACGAGCAGCCGCTCAAGGCGAAACTCGACAAGATCCCCACCTTGAAGCCGGCGTTTCGTGAGGGCGGCACCGTCACCGCGGCCAATTCCTCGTCCATCTCCGACGGGGCGGCAGCGCTGGTGCTCACCACCCGGGCCGAGGCCGAGCGCCTGGGCTGCACGCCGATCGCGCGCATCGTCGGGCACAGCACGTTCGCGCACGAGCCGGCGTGGTTCACCACGGCCCCGGTGGGCGCGATGAAGCGCCTCTTCGCGAAGACGGGCTGGGATCCTGCCGGCGTGGATTGCTTCGAGATCAACGAGGCGTTTGCCGTGGTGACCATGATCGCGATGAAGGAGCTGGGCCTGCCGCACGAGAAGGTCAACGTCCACGGCGGCGCCTGCGCCCTGGGGCATCCGATCGGGGCGTCCGGCGCGCGCATCCTCGTCACCCTCATCGGGGCGCTGCGGCGCACCGGCGGGCGGCGCGGGGTGGCGAGCCTGTGCATCGGCGGGGGCGAGGCCACGGCGATGGCGATCGAACTCGAAGGGGGCGTGGCTTGCGGTTGAGCCCCGTCGCCGGCGAGGCGACCTTGCCGGTCTATCTGAAGCTCGTCGCGGCGATGTTGAGCTGGGGCGGGACCTGGGTGGCCGGCCGGGTCGTGGCGCAGGCGGTGGGAACGCCGATCGCCGCGGCGGCGGCGCGTTTCACGCTCGCCGCGCTCGTGCTCGGAGCGGTGCTACTCGCCAAGGGAGAGCCGATCGGCGCGGGCTCGCTGCAGCGTGCCTGGCGGCCGATCTTGGGTCTGGCG
The DNA here is from genome assembly GCA_028684345.1 of Tepidiphilus sp. GTDB lineage: Bacteria > Pseudomonadota > Gammaproteobacteria > Burkholderiales > Rhodocyclaceae > Tepidiphilus. Next base: position 4,643 of record JAQUGB010000069.1, read on the forward strand.
CTCACCGGGGTCTTCTTCTACAACCTGTGCTTTTTTTACGGCTTGAAGCACGTCGAAGCCGGGCGGGGCGCGCTGGTGGTGGCCTTGAATCCGGTGGTGGTGGCGACGCTGGCGTGGTGGCTCGGTGGAGAGCGCGCCCGTCCGCCGGCGGTGCTCGGGGCCGTGCTCGCTTTCGTCGGCTGCCTCACGGTGATCGGCAACGGCGATCCGCTCGCGC
>JAQUGB010000069.1:4959-8474 GCA_028684345.1 Tepidiphilus sp.
GGGCGACCTCGACGGTGGTGTCGGTGCAGAATTCGCTGGTGTGCGGCATCACGCTCGCCTACGGTTCGGCCCAGCAGAAGCAGGAATGGCTGCCGCGGCTCGCACGCGGCGAGGCGCTGGGCTGCTTTTGCCTCACCGAGCCGCACGTGGGATCCGACGCGTCGGCGATTCGCACCACCGCGGTGCGCGAGGGCGACTCCTGGGTGATCGACGGCGTCAAGCAGTTCATCACCACGGGCAAGAACGCCGACGTGGCGCTGGTGCTGGCGGTGACCGATCCGGCCGCGGGCAAGAAGGGGATTTCCTGTTTCCTCGTGCCCACCGACACGCCGGGCTATCTCGTCACGCGCCTCGAGGAGAAGATGGGGCAGCACGCGAGCGACACGGCGCAGATCACTTTCGAGCGCTGCCGCGTGCCGCTCGATGCCCTGGTGGGCGCCGAGGGGGAGGGCTACAAAATCGCCTTGTCGCAGCTCGAGGCCGGGCGCATCGGCATTGCCGCCCAGAGCGTGGGCATGGCGCGCGCGGCCTTCGAGGCGGCGCTGCGCTATGCGCATGAGCGCGAGGCTTTCGGCAAGCCGATTTTCGAGCACCAGGCGGTGCAGTTCAAGCTCGCCGACATGGCCACCCGGATCGAAGCGGCCCGCCAACTGGTGTGGCACGCCGCGAGCCTCAAGGATGCCGGCCGCCCTTGCCTGCAGGAAGCCTCGATGGCCAAGCTTTTTGCCTCGGAGATGGCCGAATGGGTGTGCTCGGCGGCGATCCAGATCCACGGGGGCTACGGCTACGTGAGCGATTTTCCGGTGGAGCGCATCTATCGCGACGTGCGCGTGTGCCAGATCTACGAGGGCACGAGCGAGATCCAGCGCCTGGTGATCGCTCGCGGCCTTTCGCTGTGAAAGAACGATCGAGGAGGAGGGGATGAGCCGTATCGTATCGAAGGTGGACCCGCGCGGGGCGGAGTTCGCCGCCAATGCGCAGTGGATGCGCGGCCTGGTCGCGGATCTGGAAGAGAAGGTGGCCCGCGTGCAGCAGGGCGGCGGGGAAGAGGCCCGGCGGCGCCACACCGCCCGCGGCAAGCTGCTGCCGCGCGAGCGCGTCGAGCGTCTGCTCGACCCGGGATCGCCCTTCCTGGAGATCGGGCAGCTGGCCGCCTGGGGGATGTACGACGACGAAGCTCCAGGGGCCGGCATCGTGGCCGGCATCGGGCGGGTGCAGGGCGTGGAGTGCATGATCGTGGCCAACGACGCCACCGTCAAGGGCGGCACCTACTACCCGATCTCGGTGAAAAAGCACCTGCGGGCGCAGGAGATCGCGCAGCAGAATCGCCTGCCGTGCATCTACCTGGTCGACTCGGGCGGTGCCTACCTGCCGCTGCAAGACGAGGTCTTCCCCGACCGCGACCACTTCGGCCGAATCTTCTACAACCAGGCCAATATGTCGGCCTTGGGCATTCCGCAGATCTCGGTGGTGATGGGCTCGTGCACGGCGGGCGGGGCCTACGTGCCGGCGATGTCCGACGAGACCATCATCGTGCGCAACCAGGGCACCATCTTCCTGGGCGGGCCGCCGCTCGTGAAGGCGGCCACGGGCGAAATCGTCACGGCCGAGGAGCTCGGCGGCGGCGACGTGCACACGCGCATCTCCGGCGTGGCCGATCACCTCGCCGAGAACGACGCGCATGCGCTCTATCTGGCGCGGCGCATCGTGGCGCATCTCAACGCGCGCAAGCCCGTGGATCTGTCGTGGCGCGACGCAGAGGAGCCGGCCTACGATCCGCAGGAGCTCTACGGCGTGGTGCCGCAGGACACGCGCAAGCCCTACGACGTGCGCGAGGTGATCGCGCGGCTGGTCGACGGGTCGCGCTTCGACGAGTTCAAGGCGCGCTACGGCACCACCCTGGTGACCGGTTTTGCCGAGCTCTACGGGTTTCCCCTGGGGATCGTGGCCAACAACGGCATCCTCTTCGGCGAGTCGGCGCAAAAAGGGGCGCACTTCATCGAGCTGTGCGCCCAGCGCGGCATCCCGCTCCTCTTCCTGCAGAACATCACCGGATTCATGGTGGGCAAGAAGTACGAGAATTCCGGCATCGCCAAGGATGGGGCGAAGATGGTCACGGCCGTGGCCACCGCCCAGGTGCCCAAGTTCACCGTCATCATCGGCGGTTCGTTCGGCGCCGGCAACTACGGCATGTGCGGCCGGGCCTATTCGCCGCGCTTTTTGTGGACCTGGCCCAACAGCCGCATCTCCGTGATGGGAGGCGAACAGGCCGCGAGCGTCCTGGCCACCGTGCGGCGCGACGCGATCGAGGCCAAGGGCGGAACCTGGTCGCGCGAGGAAGAGGAAGCTTTCAAGGCGCCGATCCGCGAACAGTACGAGCGTCAGGGGCACCCCTATTACGCCACGGCGCGCCTGTGGGACGACGGGGTGATCGATCCGGCGCAGACGCGGCGCGTGCTGGGCCTGAGCCTGTCGGCGGCGCTCAACGCCCCCATCGCCGAGACGCGCTTCGGCCTGTTCCGCATGTAACGGAAAAAATCGAGGAGGAGAGGAATGTACGAGACGCTGGTGATCGAGACGAGGGGGCCGGTGGCTACGGTCTGGCTCGACCGTCCGGAAGTGCACAACGCTTTCAACGCCAAGGTGATCGAGGAGCTCACGGCCGCCTTCACACGGCTCGATGCCGACGCGCAGGTGCGCGTGGTCGTGCTCGCCGGGCGGGGCAAGAGCTTTTCCGCTGGGGCCGATCTCAACTGGATGAAGGCGGCCGGGGCGGCATCCTTCGAGGAGAATCTCGAAGACGCGCGGCGGCTCGCGCGCATGCTGTGGCAGATCGCGCACCTGGGCAAACCCACGATCGCGCGGGTGCACGGCGCGGCGCTGGGCGGCGGCATGGGGCTGGCGAGCGCCTGCGACATCTGCATCGCTTCGCAGCGGGCGGTGTTCGCCACCTCCGAGGTGCGCTTCGGCATCATTCCTTCGGCGATCAGCCCCTACGTGATCCGGGCGATCGGCGTGCGTCAGGCGAAGCGCTATTTCCAGAGCGCCGAGCGCATCGACGCCGCCCGCGCGCTCGCCCTGGGCCTCGCGCACGAGGTGGTGGAGGAAGAGGCGCTCGACGCCAAGATCGACGAGGTGGTGCAGGCGCTGCTCGCCGGTGGGCCCAAGGCGCAGGCGGCAGCCAAGGCGCTCATCGACGCGGTGGCCGACCGTCCCCTCACGGCCGAGGTGCTCGAAGACACGGCGCAACGCATCGCCCGTTTGCGTGCCACCGACGAGGCGCGCGAAGGGCTGAGCGCTTTCCTGGAAAAACGTCCTGCTGCCTGGGTGCCGCGTCCTTGAGGAGGGAGCAATGTTCCAGAAGATTTTGATCGCCAACCGCGGCGAAATCGCCTGCCGCGTGATCGCCACGGCGCGGCGGCTCGGCATCGCCACGGTGGCGGTCTATTCCGACGCCGATCGCAACGCCCGCCACGTGCGGCTCGCCGACGAGGCCGTGTGGATCGGCCCGCCGC
>JAQUGB010000070.1:0-4415 GCA_028684345.1 Tepidiphilus sp.
ATGCCGATCATGGTGCCCATGAAGGTCGCGTAGTTGATGAGGCCGATCGAGGCCATGGCGTCGCTCCTTACAGCACTTTGCCCTTGAAGATGCCCTGCGGCCGCAGCAGCAGGATGGCGAGCAGGATGACGAAGGCGGTGGCCGATTTGTAGGGGCTGGGCACGACGAGTACCGAGAGCTCCTCGGCAAGGCCGATCACCAGGCCGCCCACCACCGCCCCTTCCACGCGCCCCACGCCGCCCAGCACCGCGGCGGCGAACATCGACAGCATCGCCGACCAGCCCATCATGGTGGTGAGTTCGGTGTTGATGCCCAGGCAAAAGCCCGAGGCGGCCGCGAGCGCGCCGACGATGAACCAGGTGAGCCGCGTGACCCGGTCGTTGTCGACGCCGCACAGGCGCGCCAGATCGGGGTTGTCCGACATTGCCCGCATCGCCTTGCCCCACTTGCTGTAGCGCAGGAAGGCGAGCAGTGCCGCCACCAGCGCGAGCGTGAGCGCGAGCGTGGCGATCTCGCGCGGGCGCAGCATCAGGGGGCCGAAGGCTTGGGCCCGGGCGATGCCGCTGCCGTAGGCGAGCGGATCCACGCCCCAGACGACCTGGACGATGGAGCGCAGCATCATGCCGATGCCGAGCGAGGCGATCACGGTGAGGATCTTGGGCCGGGATTCGAGATGGCGGTAGAAGAGGCGGTGAATGCCATAGGCAAGGAGCGCCGTGAGGACCATCGCCACCGGCAGCGCCGCCCAGGGCGTGAGTCCGAGCAGCGCCGTCGCGCCCAGGGCGAGATAGGCTCCGCTGGTGGCGAGGTCCCCGTGGGCGAAATGGCCGAAGCGCAGGATGCCGAAGATGAGCGTGATGCCGATCGCCCCGAGTGCATAGACCGAGCCGGTCACGATGCCGGGAACGACGTAGAAGTTGAGGAATTCCATCATGGTCGGCCCTTCATCCGCCGAGGAACATCTGGGCGATTTCGGGATCTTCGAGAAGCTCGCGGCCGCTGCCTTCGTGACGATTGGCACCGGTGGCGAGCACGTAGCCGCGGTCGCAGAAGGCGAGCGCCTGTTTGGCGTGCTGCTCCACCAGCAGGATCGACACGCCCGAGTCGCGCACGTCGCGGCAGATTTGAAAGATTTGCTGCATGTACTTGGGGGAGAGCCCGGCGGTGGGTTCGTCGAGCAGCAAAAGCTTGGGCTCGAGCATGAGGGCGCGGCCCATGGCTACCATCTGGCGCTGCCCGCCGGAGAGGTCGCCGGCGAGGGCGTGGCGCTTGGCCTTCAGGTCGGGGAAGAGGGCGTAGATGCGATCGAAGGCCGCGCTCAGATCACCCTTGGAGAGGAAAGCCCCCATTTCGAGGTTCTCATGCACCGTCATCTCGCGAAAGACGTTGTCGACCTGCGGCACGTAGGAGATGCCGCGGCGCACGATGCGATCCGGGCTCCAGCCGGTGATGTCCTCGCCGTCGAAGACGATGGCACCGCTGCGGATGCGCACCAGCCCGAACACCGCCTTCATCGCCGTCGACTTGCCCGCGCCGTTGGGGCCGACGATGACCACGATTTCCTGCGGCATCACCGCGAGCGAGACGCCCTGCAGGATGTCGGCATCGCCATAGCCACCGCGCACCTGGTGCATGATGAGGATGGGCTGAGGACGATCCAGGGAAGGCGGGCGGGTCATGCGGATTCCTCCGTCACCGTCTCGCCCAGGTAGGCTTCGAGCACGCGCGGATCGTTGCGCACGTCGAGGAATTCGCCTTGCGTGAGCACCTTGCCCTCGGCCATGCAGACGACGGGGTGGCAGAGTTTGGCGATCATCTCCATGTCGTGTTCGATGAGGATGAAAGTGTAGCCCCACTCCCGGTTGAGGATCTGGATCTTCTCCTCGAGCTTGCGCAGGAGCGTGCGGTTCACCCCGGCGGCCGGTTCGTCGAGGAGCACGAGTTTTGCGTCGGTCATCATGGTGCGCCCGAGCTCCAGCAGTTTCTTTTGCCCTCCAGAGAGGTTGCCGGCACGCTCGTTGGCCACGTGGGTGAGTTCGAGGAAGGCGAGCACGTCGATCGCTTTTTGCCGCACTTCCTCTTCCACGCGGCGAACCTTGCTCCAGTCGAACCAGTTGGCGAAGAGGTTCTCGCCCGGCTGGCGCGGCGGCACCACCATGAGGTTTTCCAGCACGCTTAGGCGGTGGAATTCGTGCGGGATCTGGAAGGTGCGCACCAGCCCCTTGTGGAAGCGCTCGTCGGTGCGCAGCCGCGTGATGTCCTCGCCCAGGAAGCGGATGGTGCCGGCCGTGGGCGTGTAGGCTCCGGCGATCACGTTGAAGAGCGTCGTCTTGCCCGCGCCGTTGGGACCGATGAGCCCGAGCACCTGCCCTTCCTCGACGCCGAGCGTGACGCCGTCGACGGCGCGAAAGCCGCCAAAGGCCATCACGATGCCTTCCAGTTCGAGCATCGCCACCCTCGTCCCTCCCAGGATCCCGATCTTGGCGGGGCAGGATAGCGGAAAAACCGCCCCCTGCAAACTAGGGTTTACCTGGGGGCGGTACAATATGGGTGCTGCGCGCACTTGCCGGGCAAGGTGCCCGGAGCACGGGATGCGGGATTCGACCGCGCCGATGGGCGAGCACCCGAGGGCTGCGTCACGCCGCGAGGAAGCTGCGCAGCAATGCATTCGAAGGGCCCCCCAAGATTTCTGCGGGAAGAGATGGAACGAACGGTTGGGACCGAGCACGAAAGCGTTCCCTTGCGCACCTGGCGTGATCGGGTGCGCCAGGTGCTGGCGTTCGAGGCGGGTGGCCTGGTGTTGATCACGCCGCCATTTGCCTGGGCGAGCGGTGAGCCTGTGCTCGATTCCTTGGGCCTGCTCGCGCTGCTCGCGCTCATCGCTGCGCTGTGGAATGCGGGCTATAACACGATGTTCGACCACTTGGAGGCGCGCTTCCTGCGGCGTCGCGCCGACCGGCGTCCGCCCCCGTGGCGCCTCGTGCAGGCGCTCGGGTTCGAGGGCGGACTCTTGCTCCTTACCTTGCCGGTGATCGTCGCCTGGACCGGCATGGGGTGGCTCGAGGCGCTGTTGGCCGATCTGGGGCTCGCGCTCGCCTATACCGTTTACGCCTACGTCTTCAACTGGTGCTACGACCGGCTCTTTCCCATCGAACCGGCCGAGGAGCGGCGATGCAGCGCTTCGTAGATGCCGATCTTTCGGCCTGGACCACCCTCGGTGTGCCCGCCCGGGCGCAGGAACTGCTCGTGGTGGAGGGCAAAGAGGATCTCGCCCGCTGGTTCGAGCGGCGCGACGCCGCGCCGATGCTGGAGCTCGTGCTCGGCGGGGGCAGCAACGTCGTCTTCCTCGAGGATTTCGCCGGACGGGTGGTACGCCTGGCCACCCGCGGGCGCGAACTCCTGGCGGAAGACGGCGCGGCGCGGCTCGTGCGTGCCGCCGCCGGGGAGCCGTGGGACGAGTTCGTGCGCTGGTGCGTGGCGCAAGGCTGGGGCGGGCTGGAGAATCTCGCGGCCATTCCCGGCAGCGTGGGGGCGGTGCCGGTGCAAAACGTCGGCGCCTACGGGCTGGAGGTGGGCGAGCGCATCGCCTGGGTCGAAGGGGTGGAGCGCGACACGGGGCTGGCGTGGCGGCTGCCGGCCGCCGAGTGCGGTTTCGGCTACCGCACGAGCCGCTTCAAGGCGCGGGAGTCTGCTTCCCTGGTGATCACGGCGGTGACCTTCCGCCTGCCGCGGAACGAGCCGCCGCGGCTCGACTATCCCGATTTGCAGCGCCGCTTCGCCGGCCTGGGGCAAGACGTCTCGCCCGCCGAAGTGTACGCGGCGGTGGCCGAGATCCGGGCGCGCAAACTGCCCGATCCCCGCGTGCAGGGCAACGTCGGCAGTTTCTTCAAGAACCCGGTGGTATCGCCCGAGGTGGCCGAACGCCTGGCGGCGCACCATCCCGAGCTGCCGCGCCACGCCTTGCCGGATGGGCGCGTCAAGCTCGCCGCAGGCTGGATGATCGAGCGCTGCGGCCTCAAAGGGGTGCGAGAAGGCGGGGCGATGGTGCATGAGCGCCAGGCGCTGGTGCTGTGCAACGCGGGGGGAGCGAAAGGAGCGGATTTCCTCGCGCTCGCGCGCCGCGTGCGCGAGGCGGTGGCCGAGCGCTTCGGCCTGTGGATGGAGATGGAACCGGTGCTCGTGGGCCGCGAAGGGGTGGTGCAGCGGCTGACGTAGCCACTCCCTTTCGCCGATTGGGCGGCGAGGCCGGCGGCGCAGGGCGGTTCAGACGCCCCAGAGCACCGGTTTCTTCTCGGCGAGCGCGCGCTTCATCATCTGCAGCAGCGGCCAAGCGCGGCGGTGGAATTCCACTGGCGGCTCCTTGCCTTCTTCCTTGGCCTTTTCTTCCTCGGTCTCGTCCAGGCCAGGGTGCGCCT
>JAQUGB010000070.1:4515-8362 GCA_028684345.1 Tepidiphilus sp.
TTCTCGGCGAGCGCGCGCTTCATCATCTGCAGCAGCGGCCAAGCGCGGCGGTGGAATTCCACTGGCGGCTCCTTGCCTTCTTCCTTGGCCTTTTCTTCCTCGGTCTCGTCCAGGCCAGGGTGCGCCTGGCGGTCGGCCTCGATCGCGGCTTCGAGCTGGGCGATGGCCTGCGGCAGTTCTTCGGGCGTGAGGATGCCGCGTTCGACGTCCTTGCCGAGCATCTGCAGGATGGGTTCGGCGTGCTTGCGGTACATGACGATGTCGGCGTCGGCTTCCGATTTGAAGGTCACGAGCATGGTGAATCCTCCTCAGGGTTCCCGTACGGCGTAGATGCCGTCGGCGTTGCGCCAGTACCCTTTATAGTCCATGCCGTAGCCGAAGACGTAGCGATCGGGGATTTCCAGGCCGGTGAAGTGGGCCCGCATGCCGGGATAGGCTTTGCGTTCGTGCAGCTTGTGGCAGAGTACCGCGAGATAGACGTCCTCGGCGCCTTCGTCGCGCAGCCGCTGCATCACCGCCGCGAGCGTATAGCCTTCGTCGAGGATGTCGTCGAGCACGAGCACGGGGCGTCCCTCGATGGGCGCGGTGGGTTCCACCCGCCACTCCAGCCGGCTGCCGGCGGTGGTGTCATGGTAGCGCGTGGCGTGCAGATAGGCGACTTCCAGCGGAAAGCGCAGCCGCGGCAGGATCTGACCGGCGAAGACGACGGCGCCTTTCATGACCACATAGACGAGCGGGTCGCGCTCGGCGAGCACTTCCGTGATCTCGGCGGCGACGCGATCGATGGCGCGCTGCACTTGGCTGGAATCGGCGATGCACTCGGCCTCGGCGAGCACACGGCGCATGGCTTCGACTTTGGGGTTCATCGAGGGTCCCGTGAGAAAAAAGGGCAATTATCGCGGATTTTGCGGCAGTTCGAAGTCGTAGTCGACGATGAGCGGGGCGTGATCGGAGAATCGCTCGTCTTTGTAGACCCGGGCGGTGCGGGCGGTGGCGGCGATGCCGGGGGTGGCGATCTGGTAGTCGATGCGCCAGCCGACGTTCTTTTCCCACGCGCGTCCGCGGTTGGACCACCAGGTGTAGCCTTCTTCCGTGGCCTCGGGGTAGAGGCGGCGATAGACGTCGACCCAGCCCAGTTCGTCGAACACGCGCGTGAGCCAGGCGCGTTCTTCGGGGAGAAACCCGGAGTGTTTCTGGTTGCTGCGCCAGTTCTTGAGATCCTTCTCGGTGTGGGCGATGTTCCAGTCGCCGCAGATCACCACCTCGCGGCCGCAGTGGCGCAGCTCGCGCAGCTTGGGGAAGAACGCTTCCATGAAGCGGAATTTGGACGCCTGCCGTTCCGGGCCGGCCGAGCCGGATGGCAGATAGAGCGAGACCACCGAGAGGCCGGGGTAGATGGCTTCCAGGTAGCGCCCCTCGGCGTCGAACTCCGGCTCGCCGATGCCGGCGACGAGCTCGAGCGGGGGCTGGCGCAGGTAGAGGCCGACGCCGGCGTAGCCCTTTTTCTCGGCGAAATGGAAGTGTCCGGCGTAGCCGTCGGGGCGCCGCATCTCCCCGGTGAGGTCTTTTTCCTGCGCCTTGAGCTCCTGCACTGCGACGATGTCGGCCTCTTGCGAGGGCAGCCAGCGGAAGAATCCCTTGTCCGTGGCGGAACGGATGCCGTTGAGGTTCAGCGTGAGGATGCGCAGCGTCATGACGTCTCCGGGATGGCTTGCGGTGTGGCGGGTGGGCGCGTACCATTGCCGCCCGTCACATCCGGAAAAAAGGGGAAATCCGTGAATTTTAGCCGGGAATTCCTGCGCCTGGCCTGCGAGAAGGGGGTACTGCGCTTCGGCGAATTCGTCACCAAGGCGGGGCGCCATTCGCCCTACTTCTTCAATTCGGGGCTCTTCGATGACGGCGCCTCGTTTCGTGCACTGTGCGGCTTTTACGTCGAAGCGATCCTAGCGAGCGGCATCGCCTTCGATGGCCTCTTCGGGCCGGCCTACAAGGGCATCCCCTTGGTGACGGGCGTGGCGATCCGGCTCGCCGAGCGGGGGCTCGACAAGCCTTTTTCCTTCGATCGCAAGGAAGCCAAGGACCACGGCGAGGGGGGGCGGCTCATCGGCGCGCCGCTGCGCGGCCGCATCCTCATCGTCGATGACGTGATCTCGGCGGGGACCTCGGTGCGCGCTTCGATAGAGCTCATCCGCGCACACGGCGCGGAGCCGGCGGGCGTCGTGATCGCGCTCGACCGCATGGAGCGCGGCGAGGGCGACGAGTCGGCAGCCCAGGAAGTGAGCCGGCGCTTCGGTATTCCCGTGGTCGCCGTGGCCTCGCTCGAGGATCTGCTCGCGCTGCTCGCCGACGATCCGCGGCTGCGCGAGCACTTGCCGGCGGTGCGGGCGTATCGCGAGCGCTACGGGGTGCAGGGCGAGGCGGCGCGCCGCGCATGAGGAAGCTCTTTCGGCACGCTCAGACAAACGTGGACGTGGCATCGATCGGCTTTATCGCATATCATATGCGGATCGAGCCGCGAGGGCCGGGGGCGATGGGGCGGAGGATTTTTGGTGCGGTCTTGATGGGGGCGCTGGCGGCGGTCATGGCATCGGCCACGGCGGGCGGTCAGGCAGGGGTGGCGTGCTGTGACGACGCCAACGGCCGGCGCGTGTGCGGCAACCCTCTGCCCTCCGAGTGTTATGGACGCAAATACTGGCTGATCGATGACAGCGGCGTGGTGCGCAAGGTGGTCGATCCGGCGGCCGAGCGGGCGCGCCGTCGGATGTCGGACGATTCGGAGGATCTCTCGGCGCAGGAACGGATGCTGCGACGTAAGCACGAGCGCCTGCTACAGGCGTTCCCCACCCTAGAGGCGTTCGATGCCTGGCGCGATGCGCAGCTGGCCGGCTACGATCGGCAGATCGACCAGATACGCGAGATGCCGGCGGAAAAGGCGGACCCGGAAGCGGTGGAAACGGCGGTGTGGCGCCTGCAAGAAGAGCGCGAGGCAGCGGCGAAACGCCTCGCCGCCGAGCGCCGCGAGCTCGAAGAAGCCTTGCGCGCACAGCAGCAGGGACGATGACCCCGGCGCGGCCCGTCCGTGTGGGACGGGCCGCCGAAGCTCACAGGAGCACGCGCTCGATTCCGCCGCGGTTGGCGGATTCGACATAGCGCTCGAGCCAATCGGGGCCGAGCAGGTGCTTGGCGAGTTCCACCACCACGTAGTCGGCATCCACCCCCCCCGCGTCGTGCTCGAAGCGGCTCAGCCCCTGCAGGCAGCTGGGGCAGGAGGTGAGCACCTTCACCGGCGTGCCGGGTGCGGCGTCGGCGCGAAGCCGCGCGGCGTCCTTCTCCAGCTCTTCCTGCTTGCGGAAACGCACCTGCGTTGAGACGTCCGGCCGTGTGACGGCCAGCGTCCCCGATTCGCCGCAGCAACGGTCGTTGAGTGCGACTTCGGTGCCCAGCAGTTTCTTCGTCACGTCGATGCCCGCGTACTGCTTCATCGGCGTGTGGCAGGGCTCGTGATACATGTAGCGTACGCCGGGAATGCCGTCGAGCCGGATGCCTTTCTCCATCAGATAGTCGTGGATGTCGAGCAGCCGGCAGCCGGGGAAGATCTGCTCGAAGTGATAGCCGAGCAGCTGGTCCATGCAGGTGCCGCAGGAGACGACCACGGTCTTGATGTCGAGATAGTTGAGCGTGTTGGCCACGCGGTGGAAGAGCACGCGGTTCTCGGTGGTGATGCGCTGGCCTTTGTCGTCGTTGCCGGCGGCAGTCTGCGGGTAGCCGCAGCAGAGGTAGCCCGGCGGCAGCACCGTGGTGGCGCCGACGTGGTAGAGCATCGCCTGGGTGGCCAGCCCCACCTGGC
>JAQUGB010000071.1 GCA_028684345.1 Tepidiphilus sp.
CGCTTGCTGTCAGGCCGGCGTGGCCGGTACCTTTCCTTCGCTCAACGCCCGGCCGGCGAGCGAGCTCGAGGTCTGGCTTTCGCGCATCGAGGAGGCTCTGGCGGCCTTCCAGCGCGAGCATCCCGACCGGCCCTGCGCCCCCTACGGCGTCAATCTCATCGTGCACCACACCAATTCCCGTCTGCAGGAGGATCTGGCCTGCATCGTGGCCCATCGCGTGCCCTTCGTCATCACCAGCCTGGGAAATCCGCAGGCCATCGTGGAGGCGGTGCACGGCTACGGCGGGCTCGTTTTCCACGACGTGATCCGGTCGCGGCACGCGCGCAAGGCGATCGAGGCAGGAGTCGATGGCATCATCGCCGTGTGCGCCGGCGCGGGAGGGCATGCCGGCACGCAGAGCCCCTTCAGCCTGGTGCGCGAGATCCGCGAATTCTGGGAAGGGACCTTGATCCTTGCCGGGGCGATTTCCGACGGCTACGGCGTGCGCGCTGCCGAGGTGCTGGGGGCCGATTTCGCCTATCTCGGCACGCGCTTCATCGCCACCGAGGAGTCGGTGGCGCCACCGCGCTACAAGGAGATGCTGTTGCAGGCGCGTGCCGACGACGTGGTCTATACCGACGCGATCTCGGGGGTCAATGCCAACTTCCTTTGGCCAAGCCTGGAGGCGGTCGGGCTCACGCCCGAGAAGCTGCAGCAGCTCGCGGGCAAGGGCAAACTGCACGACATCGGCTCGGAGGTGCGCGCCTGGCGCGACGTCTGGAGCGCGGGGCACGGCGTGTCGCTCATCCACGAGGTGGTGCCGACGGCGGCGCTCGTCGAGCGGCTCGCGCGCGAATACGAAGCGGCCTGCGCCTTGCCGCGTAGCCCGGCGCTCGCGCGCTGATTCAGCGAGAGGGGCGGGAGGTTTTGCTGGCTTCCCGCTCGGCCGCCGTCGCCGGTTCTTCGCCTCTTCCTTCCTGCGCGAGCGCCGCTTCGAGCGGCGGGTGCAGCTTCACCGGCCGCTGGGCCATCTTCTGCCGCAGGCGGATGTTGAGCATCTCGACGCCGGCCGAGAAGGCCATGGCGAAATAGACGTAGCCCTTGGGCACGTGCAGGCCGAAGCTCTCGGCAATGAGCAGCACGCCGATCACCATGAGAAAGCTCAGCGCCAGCATCTTGATGGTGGGGTGACGCTCGATGAAGGCGCTGATCGCGCCGGCGGTGAACATCATCACGACCACGGCAACGATGATGGCGGCGATCATCACGGGGATCTGGTTGACGAGCCCCACGGCGGTGATGACCGAGTCGAGCGAGAAGACGATGTCGATGAGGGCAATCTGGGTGACGATGGCGGCGAAATTGGCATGTACCCGCGCCACGCCGTGCTCGTCGCTGCCTTCCAGCGCTGCGTGGATCTCCATCGTGCTCTTCCACAGGAGGAAGAGGCCGCCGCCCAGCAGGATCAGGTCGCGCCCGGAAAAGTCGTTCCCCAGCACGGTGAAGAGCGGGTCGGTGAGCCGCATCATCCAGGAGAGCGTAAGCAGCAGCGCGATGCGCGTGCCCATGGCCAGCGCCAGCCCGATGAAGCGGGCCGAGGCCTGGCGCGCCGGCGGCAGGCGCCCGACGAGGATGGCGATCATGATGATGTTGTCGACGCCGAGCACGATCTCGAGCGCGGTGAGGGTGAGGAAGGCGATCCACAAGCCGGGGTCGAGCAGGGCTTCCATGGGCACAGGGTTTCCGCGTGGGGCGATGGTTGCATTATAAATGTTCCCCTTTCGCAGCGGCACCTTTTCGCTAGAATGAGGGGACCGCGGCTCGTAGTGCCGCGTTCGATGGAGTCGATCATGCTGTGGGGTCTCACGGCCTTGCTGGCGTTGCAGCTCGCCGGTGAAGTGGTGGTGCGCTTCTTTCACTGGCCGGTGCCGGGGCCGGTGATGGGCCTGGTGTTCGCGCTCGCGCTTTTCTTGCCGCTGGGGCGGGTGCCCAAACCGGTAGAAGAGGCAGGCGGGACGCTGCTGCGCCACCTCTCGCTGCTCTTCGTGCCGGCAGGGGTGGGGGTGGTCGCGCATTGGGAGCGCTTGCAGCAGTCCTGGCTGGTGCTCGGCGTGGTGCTGCTGGTGAGCACGCTCCTGGGGCTGGCGGTCTCGGCCTGGGTGTTCGAACGGCTGGGGGGAGGGGAAGATGCTTTTTGAGGCGATCGCGCCTTGGCGCGAGCTCTGGGTGTATCTGTCGGCCACCCCGCTCTTCAGCCTGACGATTACGCTGGCGGTGTATCTCGTCTGGGAATGGGTGCATCGGAGAAGCGGTCTGCATCCCCTGCTCAATCCCGTCGCCTGGAGCATCGCCACCCTCGGGGCGCTGCTCTTGGGTTCCGGTCTGCCTTATCCAGCCTATTTCGCCGGGGCGCAGTTCATCCACTTCCTCCTGGGCCCGGCCACCGTGGCCCTGGCGATCCCGCTCTTTCACCAGCGCCGCCGCGTGGCGGCGCACGCCAAGGCGGTGGCCGCGGCGCTTCTGGCCGGCTCGGTGACGGCTGCCGGCAGCGCCGTGCTCATCGGGGCGGCGCTGGGGCTGGACGCGACGATGCTGCGCACGCTCGCGCCCAAATCGGTGACGAGCCCGATCGCCATGGCGGTGAGCGAGCAGATGGGCGGCATCCCGGCGCTCGCGGCAGTGTTCGTGATCCTCACCGGCATCCTCGGCGCGCTGCTCGGCCCGCTGCTCTTCGCGGTGATGCGGGTGCGCTCTTCCGCGGCCAAGGGTCTGGCACTGGGCGTGGTCACCCATGGCATCGGTACGGCCCGCGCCATGCAGATCGATCCCGTGGCCGGCGCTTTCGCCGCGCTGGGCATGGGATTGAACGGGGTGGTGACGGCGGTGGTGTTGCCGTGGCTGGGGTGAGCCAATGAATAAAAGAGAAACGGCTGGCGGCGCCGGGGAGCGGGTGCGCCTGGACAAGTGGCTGTGGGCGGCGCGGTTCTTCAAGACGCGCACGCTCGCGCAGGAGGCGATCGAGGGCGGTCACGTCAAGGTGCAGGGGGCGCGGGCCAAGCCCTCGCACGAGGTGAAGCCGGGCGAGCGGCTCACGATCACCATCGGCGAGTACGTCTGGGAGATCACGGTAAAGGCGCTGTCGGCGCGGCGAGGTCCGGCGAGCGAGGCCCGGCTCCTCTACGAGGAGGACCCGGCAAGCCTCGCGCGACGGCAGGAGGCGGTGGCGCGCAAGCGGGAACGGCGTGAGTCGCGTGTGCGTGGGGACGCGGTGGATCGGGCGAAGCTGCGCGCCCTCAAGCGCGGCGGGTGATCAGGGGGCTGAGGCCGGCGCCCCTGAGACCGCCGGGGTGGCAGGTTCCGGCGTCGGGGCGTTTGGTGCCGTCTCGGGCGCAGGAGGCGATCCTGCTCCCTGTTTTTCGGCCCGTTCGCGTTCGCGCGCTTCCTTGGCTTCTTTCTTGCGCTCGATTTCGAGCTGACGCGCCTGGATTTCGAGCTGGCGGGCTTTTTGCAGCATCTCGAGGCGCTTCTCGTGGGCTTCGTCGATGCAGGCGTTGACGAGGAAGCGCTTCTGGCACTCGATGCGGGCGCGGTTGACGACCTCATCGGCTTCCCGACGCAGCTGCCGCGCTTCTTCGCGCATGCGCTTGACTTCGTCGTCGGTGGTGGCGACGGTGGCGGCGACGGCGGACAATCCGAGAATGAAAAGGCCGATGAACGCGAGAGAGCGGCTCATGGAAGAATGGGTGGCGGAAGAATGCGATATTCTACCCCTTCTTCACGAAAGGGGAACGGGATGCGTGATGGGCCGTGGCTGCGAGGTCTGCGGGACGGGGTTCCCATCGCCCTGGGCTACCTGCCGGTGGGGGTGACCTTCGGGGTGGTGGCCACCCAGCAGGGCATGAGCGCGATGGAAGCCACGCTCACCTCGATCATCGTCTATTCCGGAGCGGCGCAGTTCATGCTGGTGGGGCTGCTCGCGGCAGGAACGCCGATGGCGCTGACCGTCGGCTTGTGTCTGCTGCTCAACGCCCGTCATGCGCTCTACGGCCCGGCGATCGCGGCCTATCTGCCGGCGACTCCGTCGCGCCTGGCCGGTCTGGCTTTTGGCCTCACCGACGAGGTGTTCGCCGTGGCCCTTGGGCGATTACCGGCCCAGCCGGCAGCCCAGCGTCCCTTGTGGCTTGCCGGGGTAGAGGCCATGGCCTACGCGTCGTGGGTAGGCGCGAGCGCGGCCGGAGCGCTCGCCGGCGACTGGATCCGCAGCCATCTGCCGCTGCTCGCCGAATCTTTGCCGATCGCCCTGTCGGCCCTCTTCCTCGTCCTGCTGCTGCCCCATGCCCATGCGGGACGGCGCGGGGCGATCCTGGTGACGGTGGGCGTGGCCGCTGCCTTCGCCTTGGCGCAGCACGCGGCGCTAGGGCTGCTGCTCGCCGCGGTGCTCGGCGCGCTCTTGGCAGGAATCGGGGAGGTGCGATGCGCACGGAAATCCTCTTGATGCTGGTGGCGATCGGCCTGGGGACCTATGCTCTGCGCGCCTTGCCCCTCATCGGGGCGCGCCGGCTCGACCCAGCGGGCAAGGTGTTCCATGCCTTGCAACTCCTGGGGCCGATGTTGATCGCTGCTTTGCTGGGGGTGTCGGTGATCGGCGACGTGCGCGGTCATGGAGCGGGCGGTTGGCTGCCGGAACTGCTCGGCCTGGGAGCGACGCTGGCGGTGCAACGCCGCTGCGGCGGCTTCGTCGCGCCCATCCTTGCCGGCGTGGCGGCCTGTGCGCTCGGTTTGACCCTGCTTCGCTCGTGGGGAGGGTGAATCGGGTAGAATGCCCCGCTGTCTCGTACGTTTTTGGTATCCGGGAGTCGTCACATGGAGCTCGTCTGCCTCGATGTCGAAGGGGTGCTGATCCCCGAAATCTGGATCGCGTTCGCCGAGCGCACGGGGATCGCCGAATTCCGGCGCACCACGCGCGACGAGCCCGATTACGACAAGCTCATGCGCTATCGGCTGGCGCTGCTCGAGCGTCACAGCCTGCGATTGCCGGACATCGAGGCGGTGATCGCCTCGATGACGCCTCTGCCCGGCGCTAAAGCCTTCCTGGACGCGCTGCGTGAGCGTTATCAAGTGATCCTGCTCTCCGATACCTTCCAGGAATTCGCACGCCCCTTGATGCGCCAGCTCGGCTGGCCCACCTTGTTCTGCCATTCGCTGGAAGTGGACGAAGCCGGTCGCGTGGTGAATTACCGCCTGCGCCTGCCCAATCAAAAACAGGAGGCGGTGCGCCACCTCAAGGCGCTCAATTTCCGCGTCGTGGCCGCCGGGGATTCCTACAACGACACGACCATGCTCGGGGAAGCGCACGCCGGCATCCTCTTTCGTGCCCCGGAGAACGTCGTGCGCGAGTTTGCGCAGTTTCCCCACGTCACCGACTATGCCGCGCTGCGCACCCTGATCGACGAATCCTTCGCCCGCCTGCGGGAGCCGGCGCGATGAGCAAGGAGCGGCACTATACGCTCACCGCGTCCTGTCCCGACCGGGTCGGACTGGTGGCCAAGGTGGCCGGTTTCATCGCCGAGCACGGTGGCTGGATTCTCGAGACCAACCTGCATGCCGAGCCGCCCGGGCCGCTGGCGCCCAGCGGCCGCTTCTTCATGCGCTTCGAGATCCGCGCCGACAGCATCCCGCTCTTGCTGACCGAATTGCGCGAACGCTTCACCCCGCTGGCCGAGTCGCTGGAAATGGACTGGCGCATCAGCGACTCGGCAGTGAAGAAACGCATCGTCATTCTCGTCTCGCGCCAGGAACACTGCCTCTACGACCTGCTGTCGCGCTGGCACAGCCGTGAGCTCGACGTGGAGATCCCCTGCGTGATCTCCAATCACGAGGATTTGCGCGGTTTCGTCGAGTGGCACGGTATTCCCTTCCTGCACGTGCCGGTGACGCCGGACAACAAGCCGGCGGCTTTCGCCGAGATCCGGCGCATTTTCGAGGAAGTGGGCGGCGACGTGATGGTGCTCGCGCGCTACATGCAGATCCTTCCTCCCGAGTTGTGCCGTGCCTACCCGGCGCGCATCATCAACATCCACCACAGCTTCCTGCCCAGTTTCGTCGGCGCCCGGCCCTATCACCAGGCATGGGAGCGGGGGGTGAAACTCATCGGCGCCACCTGTCATTACGTCACCGAAGCGCTCGACCAGGGGCCGATCATCGAGCAGGACGTCATTCGCGTCGATCATTCGGACACGGTGGACGACATGGTGCGCTACGGCAAGGACATCGAGAAGACGGTGCTCTCGCGCGGATTGCGCTATCACCTCGAGGACCGGGTGTTGGTCCATGGCAACAAAACCATCGTGTTTCGCTGAGATCGCCCCCGATTTGTCATGAAATGTTTCGTGGGATCCAGCATCATTTGACGCAGAGGCTCGATTTTGCGGCAGAATAGCGCGTACGTGCGAAAGGTGGGGGCACGACACGGTAGAGTTGGCTGAGCAGCGGCTCATCCATTTTTTCATTCCAACCAAAATAGCGAGGTATGCGATGAACAAAGGTGAATTCGTCGAAGCGTTGGCCGATGCGCTGGGATCGAGCCGTGCCGAAGCCGAGCGGGCGCTCGGCGCGGTGCTAGAGTTGATCGCCGAGCGTTTGGAGCAGGGGGAGAAGGTAGTGTTTACCGGTTTTGGTTCGTTCGAGGTGGCCGAGCGTGGAGCTCGCACCGGTCGCAACCCGCAAACCGGTGCCACCATCCAAATCCCGGCCACCAAAGTGCCGAAGTTTTCGCCCGGCGCGGCGCTGAAGAAACGCATCGCCGGTAAGTGATGCCCGCTGCGCGGTTCACCCGCGCGAAGGCCTGCGGTGCGCACCACCGCGGGCCGTTCTTTTTGCGGGGGCTGCCTTGACGGCCACGCTCGATCCGCGCACTGCCCGCATCATTCCCTGGATCGTCGCCTCGGCGTTGGATCAGCGAAGGACGAAATTTTTCTTGCATCACGGAAGTAGCTCGTGCTATGATTGTAAAAGTTGTGCCACACAGTCGATGGAATCTCTCTGGATCGTACGATCCACTTCTCCTGGGGACTGTCGCCACAGCCCCGTCGCGCTTGCGTGAATCTTCGTCGCGCTGCTCCTGACGCCGTATTCCACGGCGGCCTCGGTCTTCGTTTCCGGGTTTCGGGCGGGCGCCCGCGCATTCGACGGTAACTCGCCGTGCCGCTGCCATCCGGCGGCGGAGGCGGCTTTTCCGACTCCGAAACTGGACTCATGATGACCGAAAATACCGCAACGACTCCTTCCCTTTCCTTCGCCGACCTGGGCCTGCCGGAGGCGCTCGTCGCCGCCGTGGCGCAAAGCGGCTACACGACGCCCACCGAGGTACAGGCGCGTGCCATCCCGGCCGTGCTCGCCGGGGCCGATCTGCTCGTCTCCTCGCACACCGGTAGCGGCAAGACCGCAGCCTTCGCGCTACCCCTTCTGGCGCGCCTCGCCCTGCCGCGGCGCCACTCTGGGCACGGGGCTCGCGTGCTGGTGCTCACGCCCACCCGTGAGCTCGCACAGCAGGTGGAGAAATCCTTCCGCACTTACGGCCGCGGCCTGCGGCGCCTGAAGACCGTGGTGCTGGTGGGCGGCATGCCCTTCGGCCCGCAGCGGCGCGACCTCTCCGGCCCGGTGGACGTGATCGTGGCTACGCCCGGCCGCCTGATGGATCACATGCAGCAAAGAACCGTCTCGCTCGACGGCATCGAAGCCCTGGTGCTCGACGAGGCCGACCGCATGCTCGACATGGGCTTCATCGACGACATCCGCGCCATCGCCGAATCCCTGCCCGCTTCGCGCCAGACGCTGCTCTTCTCCGCCACGCTCGACGGCGTGGTGGGGCGGCTCGCGCTCTCGCTCACGCATGAGCCGCAGCGCATCGAGATCACCACGACGCCGGTGCAGGAAGCCAAGATCGAGGAGCGGCTCATGCTCATCGACGGCTTCGAGCACAAGCATCGCCTGCTGGAAAAGATCCTGGGTGATGGCGAGCTGCAGCAGGCGGTGGTCTTCACGGCGACGAAGCGCAGCGCCGAGGAGCTCACCGAACGCATGATCGGCTGGGGCGTGCGCGCTGCGGCCTTGCACGGTGACATGACGCAGCGCGCGCGCACGCGCACGCTCGACCGGCTGCGCCGCGGCGAAGTGCAGGTGCTGGTGGCCACCGACGTGGCGGCGCGCGGCATCGACGTGGCCGGAATCAGCCACGTGATCAATTTCGATCCGCCGCGCCAGGCCGAGGACTACGTGCACCGCATCGGCCGTACCGGCCGCGCGGGGCGCAGCGGCGTGGCGATCACGCTCACGCACCCCAACGAGATGCGCACCATC
>JAQUGB010000072.1:0-1616 GCA_028684345.1 Tepidiphilus sp.
CCGCGCCGAGCGCGGTGCGCACTTCCTCGGCGGTATGGGTGGCGGTGTCGATCTCGGCGAGCTGTTCGCCGAGTGAGTCGAGCAGATGCTGCACCTCGGCAAGGAGCTCATTGGCGGTGCCAGCAGCTTCCGTGTTCTTGTCGATCATCTCGCCGTGCGTCTGGCGCACCTCGTCGGTGGTGCGCACCACTTGCCCCAAGGTGCCGTCGAGCGAATCGATGAAGCTGTCGATCCAGCGGCCGAGCTCGCCGCTCTCGTCCTCGGCGAGCAGGCGACGATCGAAGCGCTGGGTGAGGTTGGCTTCCCCCTCGGCGAGCGAGCGCATCGTCTCGGCCATCGCGTCGAGCCGGGCGGTGAACGCCCGCACGCGGCGCTGCAGCAGCGGCGCGTAACCGAGGAGCAGCATGGCGGCCATCACCGCCACCACGGTCGGCGCCGGCGGTTCGGCATAGACCGCGAATACCGTCGCCAGAAACGCCGCGACGCCGACGAGCAGCAGAAAATCGCGCACGAGCTGAAACCCCAGCGGACGATGGCGATAGACTTCTTCGAGGTCGGCCTCGCACATCATCCCCCAGCGATCGGGCGAACCGGGCAACCGGAAAGTGACGCCCTTACCGATCACGGGGATGTGCCGGTAGTCCGGGTACCCCGGATAGGTGACGAAGAGGTTCTCGCCGCAGCGGATCGTCTCGCGCACACCGGGGTGCAGTTGCCCCGTGGCCGGGTCGACGAAGCGCAGTTCGAGCTCGGTGTGCCGCTGCACGCGCACGGTGCCGTAGGAGGTGGCGACGCCGCGCTTGAGGTTGTCGCCGAGAGTGAAGGTTTCGTCCTCGAAGCGCGAACGCGACAGGGCCGTGCCCGGGGCGATCGTCGGGTCGAAGCGCGATTCGACCATGAAGAGATAGTTGTCGCCCGAGTCGCGGTAGATGTGCCCCGCCTCGCGCTGGATGAGATCCCCGATCACGTCGTTGGGCACGCGGGCGCAGACGCAGCCGAGCGTCACGCCGTCGCGCACGACGGGGTGGTAAAACATCAGCGTGACTTCGTCGTGGAAACGCGACGTCGTCGGTCCCAGCGCCTCCGTGAGCGGGTCGGCGTAGGGGCCGTGCAGGAAGGGGCCGCGCAGCCCGGCGGCGACGGCTTTCTCCGGCAGATCCTGCTTGCCGACGTGCTGCGGCGCGCTCGAGGCGAGCACCCGCCCTTTCGGGTCGATGACAAAGAGTTCAGAACAATCCGCGGCGAGCAGGCGTTTCTGGCGCAAGGGTTCGGGATCGAGCGGCTCGTCGAACCGGCCGGCGTAGATTTGGGCGAGGTCGGCGAGGTGTTCCCACTGCGTCCGCGTCCAGTCTTCGAGCAAGCGCACGCGGGTGGCGGCGATGCTCTCGAAGGTGCGTTCGATCGCCGGATAGCGGTGGCGGTTGAGCCAGCAGGCCCACCCCATGGCGAGCTTGCCGGTTTTGCCAAACCAAGGCAACCAGCGCCGCTCGGCGGCGGTGAGCGCCATGCGTCGGCTCGCGAGCTCGCCGTGAGGGTGAGTCGGCAAGGCGTTTGCACCAAAATGGTTCAATGAAGACACGATTTGGGCGGTCATGGTGCGTTCTCCGGATCGAGGG
>JAQUGB010000072.1:1716-8243 GCA_028684345.1 Tepidiphilus sp.
CCCGGAATCGGTACTCTCGTCCTCGGTGAGCTCGACCACGACCTGGTGCGGATCGAGCCCGGCCGGGAGATCGTCTTCTTCGGTGAGCTGTGCCTGCGGTGCCCGATTGACGAAAAGCCACAGATCGTCGCCTGCCAGCGGCCGAAAGTTTTCGTAGTGCAACCGACGGGCGAGCCGGTCGCGCAGAATGAGCTCTTCGGGGTGCAGACTCGAGGTGAAAAACCGCAGCGGTGGCACCTCCACCCCCTCGTGCTGTGGCCGCAGCAAGGCTTCCAGCCCGACGATGCGCCCGTGCGCGATGCTGAAGATCGGCTGGAAATGGCTCATGAGCTGCCAATCACGATAGCTCAGGATCGTGTCCTCGGAATGGCGGTGCCAGCGCACCGATGTTTCCAGGCATTCCGGCGCGTCGTGCTCGCGCATTGGGGGTTCCTCCGATTTCCACCGCACCGTGCGGCATGCCCACTAGAACCAGCAATAATCATGCCTGAGCCTCTTTGCAGCAACGGCGTCGGCGTCACATCCTCGTCACACAGCTCGCCTACGATGGCGGGCGATGCGCCTTGTCGTGGCGAAATTCGTCCATGGATTCCCTGACCGAAATCATGTGCCCTCCCTATCCCGCCGACGTCCTCCCCGAGCTGGAACGCCTGTTGCAGGAACGACGCCTGGCAGCGCGTTTCCAGCCGGTGATCACGCTGGAGGACGGCGGACTCCTCGGCTTCGAAGGGCTCATCCGCGGCCCCAGCGACAGTTCGCTGCACGCTCCCCTGGTGCTCTTCGACGCGGCGCGCCGTCTCGGGCGATTGAGCGAGCTCGAATACCTCTGCCGCGAGACGGTCATCGCCGCTTTCGCTGCTCAAGGCGGCCAAGGGAAACTGCTGCTCAACGTCGATCCGGGGGCGATGGTGGTGCAGCCGGGCGATCAAAGCCGGACGCTCGCCTGGATCGAACAGGCGGGATTGTCACCGCGGGAAGTCGTCATCGAGCTCACCGAAGCCACGCCGGGCCTGGACTACGCCCAATTGCGCCATGCCGTGGCGCACTACCGCAGCCTCGGCTTTGCCATTGCCATCGACGATCTGGGTGAAGGCTTTTCTTCGCTGCGATTGTGGTCGGAGCTCGAGCCGGATTTCGTCAAGATTGACAAACACTTCGTGCAAGGGGCACACGCCGACCCGATCAAATGGCAATTCTTGGAGTCGATCGCGCGCATCGCCCGCAACAGCCGCACCCAAGTGATCGCCGAGGGCATCGAGACGCCGGCCGAACTCGCCGTGGTGCGCGAGTGCGGCATCCCCCTCGGTCAGGGGTATCTCTTCGGCCGGCCCGAACCGCGACCCGAATATCGGCCCGAGCCGGAACACTTCCGCTCCGAGCAGGTGCTCGACGCCTCCGTACCCGCGGGCGCAGAGGCGAGCGTCGCCTCCCTGGTGCACTACGTCGCCCCGCTTGCGCCGGAGACGACGAACGAGGAAGTCTTCGCCCGCTTCGAACGCGACCCGGAGCTCTATGCCCAACCGGTGGTCGCCGACGGCGTGCCGCTGGGGCTCATCGCGCGCAATCACTTCATGGATGCCTACGCCCGCCCCTACCGGCGCGAGCTCTACGGACACCGACCCTGCACTATGTATCTCGACCGCCACGCGCTGGTGATCGACCGGCGCATGAGCCTGCAGCAACTCTCGGATCTCATCACCCAGCTCGACCCCAAACACCTGGTGCAGGGCTTCATCATCACCGACTCCGGCCGCTACCTGGGACTGGGCAACGGGCACGCGCTGCTGCGCGAGATCACCCGCCTGCAGCTCGAGGCGGCCCGTCACGCCAACCCGCTCACCAACCTGCCCGGCAACGTCCCCATCCAGCGGGAGATCGATGCCCGGCTCAAGCGGGGCGAACCGTTCGTGGCCGCCTACCTCGATCTCGATCATTTCAAACCGTACAACGACATCTATGGCTTCCGCCGCGGGGACGACATCCTGCGGCTGGTGGGCGAACTGCTGCGTGAGCACACCGATCCGGCCAGGGATTTCGTCGGCCACATCGGCGGGGACGACTTCATCGTGCTGTGGGGCAGTCCCGACTGGCAGGAACGCACCGAGGCGCTGCTGCGCACCTTCGATGCGCGTATCCCAGAGTTCTACCATCCCGAAGACCGCGCCCGCGGCGGCATCGAGGCCGAGGACCGGCAAGGGCGAACGGTCTTCTTCCCGCTGTGCGCCTTGTCGGTCGGCGCCGTCGTCATCGACGAGCCACAGCGCTACGAGAGTCACCACGCCGTGGCCGAAGCGGCCTCGGTGGCGAAGAAGATGGCGAAGAAGACGCCGGGCAGCTCGCTCTTCGTCGAACGCCGCCGGCAGAAGTGAGCAGAGCGCTACAGGAGCACCGCGCAGCAGGGTGTCCGAGGGGCCCTACAGGATGCCGTCGGCGCGGTGCAGCACGTCGGCGAGCTCGACTTCGGGTGGTAGCGGCTCGAGCAGGCGGCGCGGCGCCTGAGGCGGCGGCGGGGGGGCGATCTCCCGATTCCAGTCCACCAGCTCCAGCCGACCGTCGAGGTGTTCGACGATGGCCGTGCAGGAATCCACCCAGTCGCCACAGTTGGCGTAGGTGAGACCGTCCACCTCCTTGATCGCCGCCCAGTGGATGTGGCCGCAGATGATGCCGTCCAGCCCCCGCTCGCGCACGCTGCGCATCACCGCGTCTTCGAACCCGTACATGAACTCCAGCGCCTTCTTCACCTTGCGCTTGACGTGTCCCGCGAGCGACCAGTAGCCCGGCCGCCCCATCCGGCGACGCACCCAGGCCCAGACGACGTTGGCGCGCACGAGGGCGCCATAGGCCGCATCGCCCAGCAGCGCCACCCAGCGATGATGGCGCGTCACTTCGTCGAACTCGTCGCCGTGGATGAGCAGGAACCGCCGTCCGTCGGCCGTCTGGTGCACGTACTCGGCGTGCAGCGTGATGTCGCCGAAAGCAGCCCCGACGTATTCACGCAGCGCCTCGTCGTGGTTGCCGGGAATGAAGATCACTCGCTCGCCGTGGCGCGCCCGCCGCAGGATCTTCTGCACGACCGTATTCTGCGCTGCGCTCCAGTAGATGCCGCGGCGCATCGCCCAGAAATCGACGACGTCGCCCACGAGGTAGAGATACTGCGCCGGATATTCGCGCAGGAAATCGACCAGGCGCTCAGCCTTGCAGGCGCGGGTCCCGAGGTGGATGTCCGAGAGAAAGACGGAACGAACGGCAGGCATATCGACCCCCTTCTACGCTGATGTCACACTCACCGCTTCGCCCCCTTCCTGCAGCACGGCGCAGAGCACCGCTTCCGCCTGGCGAAAGATCTCGGCCCAAGAGCGGCGAGCCGCCGCGGCGCGCGCCGCCGTGCCCAGACGCCGCCGCAAGGGGGCATCGGCGGCGATCCGGCAGGCCCGCGCGATGAAGGAGTCCTCATCCCCCGGCGGGCAGGACAAGCCGCTCACGCCGTCCTCCACGCACTCGGCCACCGCCGCCTCGTCGTAGCCCACCAGCGGCAGGCCGCTCGCCATCGCCTCGAGCACGACGTTGCCGAAGGTTTCCGTCAGGCTCGGAAAGAGGAAGAGATCGGCCGAGGCGTAGTGCGCTGCCAGATCCTCGCCCCGGCGCGCGCCGCAGAAAACGAACTCAGGATGATCGCGCCGCCAGCAGGCCGCCATGGGCCCTTCCCCCACCACGACCAACTTCGCCTCAGGACGATGCGCCGCAATGGCCTGAAACGCCCGCGCGAGCAGATCGAGGTTCTTCTCCGGCGCGAGCCGCCCGACGTAGAGCACCGCCAGCCCCTCCTCCCCTACGCCCCAGTGCCGGCGCAGCGCCGGATCGCGCCGCGCGGGAGAGAACAGCTCGGCGTCGACGCCGCGCGCGAGCACCTCGACCCGGCGGTATCCCGCCGCGAGCAGGGCGTCGCGCTGGCGCTGCGTCGGCACGAACGTACACTGCGTCGCATTGTGAAAAGCGCGTAGATAGGCCGCGATCCCGCCGCGCAACCAACCGAGGCCGTAATGGGCCCCATAGGCGTCGAAATTCGTATGCAAGGCCGAGGTGAGCGGAATGCCCAGACGGCGCGCCGCCGCGAGCGCCGCCAGACCCAGCGGTCCTTCGGTGACCAGATGCACCCCATCGGGCCGCTTCTGCCGCCAATGGCGCACGAGTCGTCCATACGCCGGCCACCCCATGCGCAAACCCGGATAACGCGGCAAGGCGATCGCGCCCACCCGCAGCGAGGCCACGCCCGCGAGCTCCTCCCCTTCTGCTCTTCCCTGATCCGGCCGCACCACTTCGAGCTCGTGGCCCGCGGCGACCGCCTCCTGCAGCATCCGCCCGACGGTACGCGCCACCCCGTTGATCTCGGGGGGATAGGTCTCGGTGACCACACTCAGACGCAGCCGTCGCTCAGGCATTCTCCCCCTCCCCGGCAAAGCGCGCCCGCAGCGCGGCGAGCCGCTCCTGCAGCGCCGCATCAGGAACGGTCTGCGTCTGCACCAGTCCGGCATAGACACTGCCGTCGTTGCCATCGAGCGTGATCGGCTCTCCCTCGGCCACGACCCGCTCGCCGAAGCGCACGCTGCGCGCCCAGCCGTCGATCGTCAAGCCCTCGCACCCGACCACGCATACCTTGCCCATCTGCCGCGCGACCACCGCCGCGTGCGAGGTGCGTGCCCCGCGCCGGGTGAGCAGTCCCCCGGCCTGGCGCAGCGCCGCGACGTCGGCCGTCTCGGCATCCTGCCGCACCAAGATCACTTTGGCCCCCTGAGCCACTCGCTCCGCCACCCGTTCGGCATCGAGCGCGAGCTCACCGCCGGCAATGCCGGGCGAGGCCGGAATCCCGCACGCGAGCCGCTGCGGCGCCTCCCCTCCCTCGGTGGCCAGGCGCACCGTCGCCAGCTCCTCCAAGGCGATGTCGCGCGTACGCTCCCAGGCGGCGCGCTCATCGATCACTCCCTCGTCGAGCAAATCGAGGGCGATGCGCGCGGCTGCCCGCAAGGTCCGCTTGCCCGAGCGCGCCTGCAGCCAGAAGAGCGTGCCTTCCTGCACCGTGAATTCGAAATCCTGCATGTCGCCGAAGAGCCGCTCCAGCTTCGTCCCACCGTCGCACAGCTCCTCCCATACCTGGGGCAGACGCGCGGCCAGCCGCTCGTGCCCCACGGCATTGCGCCGCCCGGAGACCACGTCCTCGCCCTGCGCCTCGAAGAGGAAATCCACCCACGGCCGCGGCGTCCCGTCGGTCGGGTCGCGCGTGAATCCCACCCCGGCCCCCGAGCGCCGGTCCGCGTTGCCGAAGACCATCTGCTGGATGGTGACCGCCGTACCGAGCGCGTCGTCGATCCCCTGATGCCGCCGGTAGTCCACGGCCTTGGGGGCATTCCAGGAAGCGAACACCGCCCGCACCGCTTCGCGCAGCTGCACCCGCACCGATTGAGGGAACGCCTCGCCCGCCTGCTCGCGGTAGCACTCCAGGAAACGGCGCGTGAGCGCGCGCAGCGTGTCGAAAGCGAGCGCCTGTTCCTCCCGCCCCTGGGCGAGCTCCGCGAGCGCCGCCTCGAACACGCCTGGGTCGATCCCGGCCACCACCTCGCCGTAGCCCGCCACCAAGCGCCGGTAGGAATCCCACACCAGCCGCGGATTGCCGGTCAGGCGCAGCAGCCCCGGCACCGTCTCGTCGCACAAGCCCACGTCGAGCACCGTCTCCATCATCCCCGGCATCGACACCGGCGCCCCCGAGCGCACCGACACGAGCAAGGGACGACGTGCATCACCCAGGCGCCGAGCGGTGAGTGCCTCCAGCGCCGGCAATCCTGCCGTGAAGAGCGCCTCCTCCCACGCCGCGACCGGCCGGTGCGCATAGGGCGTTCCCAGCACCAGCGCCGGCGGCACGCGCAAGCCGGCGCTCGCCATCAGCCACAGGTTCCACGCCTTGTTCCCGAGCTGCAGCACCCCTTTGCTCGGAGGATGGGCCTTGCGCGGCAAAGTCTCCATCTCCCGACGACCAGCGATCAGATAGCACGCCTCGGGCCAATGCGGCGCGTTCATGACGTCACCCCCGTGCGCGCCATCACCATCTGGCGCAAGGCATACCCCACGGCGAGCAGACCGTCGGAGGCTTTCTCCACCGCGGCAGCCATCTGCCCGGCGATCTGTGCCCCCGTGGGTTTCTCGGACATGGTCGCGACGATGGCGCGGCTCGCCTCGCGCGCGAGCTGGTCGCACAGGCGCTCGGCGCGCAGGATGCGCCACAGCGTCTGCAAGAACGCGTCCTCGTCCTCCGCCTCCCCCTGCGCACTCACCGCGCGGGCGATCTCTACGGCACGCACCAGATCCTGAATCGCCGCCAAGGTCGTGTCCGCCAGCCGGCTCAGGGGCTCGCGCGCCCCCGGCGTGAGCCCGGCCAAGGGCCCAACGAAGAGCAGCGAATGCAAAAAGAGCGCCTCCTCGAGCGCATCGGACACGTCGTCGGCATGCTCCATCAAGGCCACCAGAGGCTGCCAGCG
>JAQUGB010000073.1 GCA_028684345.1 Tepidiphilus sp.
CCGCCATCCGCGCCGACGCCCCCGAGCTCGTACAGCACTGGGTGCATCCCATCCGCGAACTCTACCTGCAGCACCGTGCCGAGCTCGACGCCCTGCCCGAACCCGAGCGCACCCACCGCCTCGTGCGTATGAACGTCGTCACCCAGATCGAGCGCCTGGCGCAAAATCCCGTCATCCGCCGCGCCTGGGATCGCGGCGAAGGCCCCATGCTGCACGGCTGGATCTACGACGTCGGCGACGGGCTCCTCGAAGATCTGGGCGTCTTGCGCGGACCTTGCTGAATCGAATCCGGCTGGCGCGGCATGCCGGCGTCTTCTACAATGAGGCATCATGGAACTGCCCCTCGACCCTTTTCGCCGGCGCACGCTGGGCCTGCTCGCCGCCGTGGCGCTGGGCGCGCTGGGCTGCGCGCGCGCCGAGGAAGCGCAACCCCTGCGCTTCGGCATCCAGCCCTTTCGCACGGCCGAGGTCCTGCTCACCTTGCACAAAGGGCTGCTCGATACCCTCGCCCAAGCGCTGGGTCGGCCGCTGCGCTTCTCCACCCGCCCCACCTACGACGCCTATACCAAGGCGCTCCTGGCCAGTGAATTCGATCTGGCCATCATGCCGCCGCATATCGCCGTCTGGCTCGCCGGGCGCGGCGACTGGGAGCTCGAAGCCAAGTACGAAGTGCGCATGTCGGCGATCCTCGTGGGGCGCAACGCCACGCCCGCGCCCGAAGCCGAGGCCCTGCGCGGACGGCGCATCGCCCTAGGCGACCCGGATTCCATCGTCTCCCTCGTCGCCCGCGAAACCCTAACCCGCCTGGGACTCGTGCCGCAGCGCAACTTTACCCTCGTGCTCACCGCCTCGCACGGTGCCTCGCTGCAGGCGCTCGCCAACGGCAGCGTCGATTACGCCATCGTCGCCAACACGGTCTATGGCCAGTTTCGCGCCAGGTACCCCTCGCTGCAGGCCGTCCCCTTCGGCCCGGACGTGCCGCACCTCATGGCCGCGGCCCGACGTGCCCTGCCCGAGGCGCTGCGCACGCGCTTTCGCGCCGCGCTCCTCTCGTTCCATGAAACCGAGGCGGGACGCCGCTTCTTCGCGGACACGGGTTACCGCCGCTTCGTCCCCATCACCGAAGCCGACTTCGCCGAGATGGCCCCTTTTCTGCCGGCCCTAGATCGACGGTATGGCTCCCCGCCGGAGCTTTCACGATGAACTGGTACCGCCACATCCCCTTCCGCCTCCAGATCCTGCTGGCTGCCGGCGCCGTACTGCTCCTCATCGTCGCCGGCTTCACCTACGCCCATTGGCGTGCGCTCGACGAGGCCCTGTCGCGCGCTGCCGAGCGGGAAGCGCAGCACTACACGCGCCAGCTCGACACCCTCGCCCGTCAGGCGTTGCTCACGCACGACTACGAGCAGTTGCAGGATCGGCTCGAAGCGCTCCTCGCCGGCGAGACCATCGCCTTCGCCGTCGTCCTCGACGAAGACGGCCGACCAGTGGCCACCTACGGCTGGCAAGATTCCACGCAAACCCTCCCTCCCCCAGGCGCGAAACTCGAATGGCAGGGGCAGCCTGTGCGCGTCTGGCACCACGCCATCGCCAGTACCCCGGAAGGAGAACCCATCTCGTTCGGCAGTCTCGTGCTGGGCATTTCGCTCGCGCCTCTCGAGACAGGCCGAGAGCGGCTCGTCCTCAGTACTGCCCTGCTCCTGCTCTTCTCCCTCGCCTTGGGTGGGCTGCTGCTCGACGGGGTTGCCCGGCGGCTCGCCCAGCGGCTCGCGGCCCTGGCCGAATTGAGCCAGACGCTCGCCGCGGGCGATCTCTCGCGCCGCGCCGAGGTGGGCGGCAGCGACGAAGTGAGCGTGCTCGCGCAGAGCCTCAACGCGCTCGCCGACGCCGTGGCCGCACGGATCAAAGAACTGCGCCATCGCATCGAATACGACGCGCTCACCGGCCTGCACAGCCGCATCTACTTCGACGAGGCGCTCGGCAACCTCCTGCAACGCTACGAACCGGGACGAATCTGGGTGTGTGCCATCGATCTCGACCATTTCGCTGCCGTCAATGACAGCTGCGGCCACGAGGCGGGAGACCGTGTCCTGCGCGACGTCGCCCGACTCATGCAGGAAATCATCCCCCCTCGCGTCGAACATGCCGTGCTCGCGCACCACGATGCCGACGAATTCGCCGCCTGCTGGGTGGGAACGAACGAAGACGAGCCCAACGAGGCGCTCGCCCGTGAGATCGGAGCCAAGATCCTGGCTCACCCCATCATCGACAATGGCCTCAACCTGACGGTGGCCGCGAGCATCGGGCTCGTGCGTGCCGACCGGGTCCCTTCCACCGTCGCCGACCTGAAAATCGCCGCCGACATCGCCGGCTACGTCGCCAGACAGCTCGGCGGCAACCGCGTCGTCAATTACCTTCCCACCCATCCGTGGGTGGAACGGCGCCGCCGTGAGATCGAATTGCTACCGGTGATCATCAACGCCATCCGCACCGAAGCCTTCGAACCCTGGGCCCAACGCATCGTCCCCGTGAGCGAGGGGCGACTGCACGCCGAGATCCTCATGCGGCTGGTCACCGAGAAAGGGGAACGGCTCACACCGGGCGTATTCCTCTCCGCTGCCGAGCGCTTCCAGCTCATGCCGCGCATCGACCGCATCGTCGTGCGCAAAGTGATGGCAGACCTGGGGCAGAGGCTGCGCGAGAATCGCCCGTGGCCGGCCGACGTCGTCAGCCTCAACGTCTCGGGGCAGACGCTCTCGGACGAAGGCTGGATCGACTATCTCGAGTCCCTGATCCACGAACACGGCATTCCGCCCGAGCGCTTGGTCTTCGAGATCACCGAGAGCACCGTGATCGAACAGCCGGAAGTGGCGGTGGCCTTCATCACGTGGGTGCGCGGCCTGGGCGCCGCGATCGCGCTCGACGATTTCGGCTCGGGCACGTCCTCTTTCGGCTATCTGCGCCGTTTCACCGCCGACTATATCAAGGCCGACGGCCAATTCGTGCGTCACGTGCACGAGCGCCACGAAGACCGGGTGATCGTGCAAACCATGGTGAGCCTGGCGCGGCTCATGCGCATGGCCACCATCGCCGAGTTCGTGGAAAACGACGCCATCATCGCCACGCTGCGCGAACTGGGCGTGGATTACCTCCAGGGCTATGCGGTGCACAAGCCCCAGCCGCTCTCCGAACTCTGAAGAGTGGCGTGCATGGCTTACGGTGCCAAACGCTGGCGTGTCCATCCGCCGGCGCCATCCGGACGGTAGGCGATGCGATCGTGCAGGCGCGAGGGCCTTCCCTGCCAGAACTCCCAATAATCCGGAATCAGCCGAAAGCCGCCCCAATGCGGCGGGCGCGGCGGAGTGAGGCCGAATTTGAGCCCGTAGCGGGCGACGCGCTCCACGATCTCGGTACGCGAGGCGATCGGCTGACTCTGCTCGCTCGCCCAGGCGCCCAGCCGGGCCGGCAAGGGGCGCTGCGCGAAGTAGGCATCCGACTCTTCGGGCGAGACCTTCTCGACCCGCCCCTCGATGCGCACCACCCGCTCCAGGTCGGGCCAGAAGAACTGCAGCGCGGCGAAGGGATGGTGCTCCAGCTCCCGCCCCTTGCGGCTGAGATAGTTCGTGTACCACACGAAGCCGCGCTCGTCGGCCTCCTTGAGGAGCACGGGGCGCGTCGACGGGCGGCAGCGCTCATCCACCGTGGCCACGGTCATGGCGTTCGGCTCCGGCACGCCGGCGGCGATCGCCTCATCGAGCCAGGCGCGGAACTGCATCAAGGGATCCGGATGGATGCGATCCTCGTCGAGCGTGTCACGGTCGTGTTCGCGGCGCACGTGGCGCAAATCGATGCGCGTCATGTTTTTCCCCTAGAACGGCAACCGGCGCAGCTGCACGGCCTCGGCCACGTGCGCCGGCTCGATCGTCTCATGGCCCGCCAGATCGGCGATGGTGCGCGCAAGCCGCAGGATGCGGTGGTAGGCCCGCGCCGACAAGTCGAGACGAGTGATCGCACGTCCGAGCAAGGCCAGCGCCGGCTCGCTCGCCCTACCATGCGTTTCCAATTCGCCGCCGGAGAGCCGCGCATTCTCCTTGCCCTGACGCGCCAGTTGCCGCTCGCGCGCCGCGAGCACCCGCATCCGTACTTTCGCCGACGGTTCCCCCGCCGCGGCGGCGGCGAGCGTCTCCGGCGGCAGGCGCGGCACCTCTACCCACAGGTCGATGCGGTCGAGCAAGGGCCCGGAGAGCTTGGCGTGGTAGCGCTCGATCTGCGCCGGCGTGCAGCGGCAGCGCCCGGACGGATCGCCCAGGTAGCCGCAAGGGCAAGGGTTCATCGCCGCCACCAGCTGGAAGCGGGCGGGGTATTCCACCCGCTCCTTCACCCGCGCCACCGCCACCCGCCCCGTCTCGAGCGGCTCGCGCAGCGCTTCCAGCACCCGGCGCTCGAATTCGGGCAATTCGTCGAGGAAGAGCACGCCGCCGTGCGCGAGCGAGATCTCGCCGGGACGCACCGCCCCGCCGGCGCCCACGCCGCCGACGATGGCCGCGGGCGAAGCGCTGTGGTGCGGCGCGCGAAAGGGACGCACGCGCCACAGGTGCGGCGCAAAGCGCCCGTCGCTCGACCACACCGCCGCGGTCTCGATCGCCTCTTCTTCGTTCATCGGCGGCAAAATCCCCGGCAGACGCTGCGCCAGCATCGACTTGCCGGTGCCCGGCGGTCCGTAGAGGAGCAGGGAATGACCGCCCGCCGCGGCGATCTCCAGCGCCCGTCGCGCCCCGGCCTGACCCTTGACCTCGGCGAGGTCCGGCCACGCGGAACCTGCCACCTCTGCCATCGGCTCGGGCGGCGCCGGCAGACGCCCGCCACGCAGCCAGGCGACGAGCTCGGCGAGCGATGCCACCGCCACCGTCTCCGCCCCGACGCGCAACGCCTCATGGGCGTTCGCGCGCGGCACCACCACGCGCCGACCCTCGCGCCGCGCCGCCAAGGCCGCGGCAAGCACGCCGCGCACCGGCCGCACGCTCGCGTCCAACCCCAGCTCGCCGTGGAATTCGTGATCGTCGAGCGCCGTGGGCGGCACCTGACCGCTTGCCGCGAGCAGGCCCACGGCGATGGGCAGGTCGAAGCGTCCGCCGCTCTTGGGCAGATCGGCCGGGGCGAGATTGACCGTGATGCGCCGCGGCGGAAACTCCAGCCCGGCGGTGAGGATCGCCGCGCGCACGCGCTCGCGCGCCTCGCGCACCTCGGCATCGGGCAAACCCACGAGGTTGAACGCGGGCAGCCCGTTGGCCAGATGCACCTCCACCGCCACCCGCGCCGTCTCGACGCCGGTGGCCGCGCGCGTGAGCACCGTGGCGAGGTTCATCCCCAGACGATCAGGCAGTGGTTTTTCTTGCCGCGCTGCAACACCGTGTAGCGGCCGAAGCGCCGGTCAGAGTCGCCGATCGCTGCGTCCAGTGCCGTGACTTTCACGCCATTGACCGCCACCGCGCCGCTGCTGATGAAGGTGCGCGCCTCGCTCTTCGACTTCGCCAGCCCCGCGGCCACCAGCGCATCGACCAGGCCGCTCTGCTCGCGCGACAAGGCCACGCTAGGCATACCGTCCAGAGCGAGCTGGGCGTAGTCTTCTTCCGTGAGCGCCTCGAGCGAGCCGGAGAAGAGCGCCGCGCTTATGCGCTCGGCCGCGCGCAGGGCCTCGCTGCCGTGCACCAGCCGCGTCACCTCCTCGGCGAGCACCCGCTGCGCCTGAGGCCGCTCGCGCTGCCGATCTTCCTCCTCGATCGCCGCGATCGCCTCGACCGAAAGGAAGGTGAAGTAGCGCAGGAATTTGTAGACGTCGGCGTCGGCCGTATTGAGCCAGAACTGATAGAACTTGTAGGGCGAGGTCTTGCGCGGGTCGAGCCACACCGCGCCGGATTCGGTCTTGCCGAACTTCGTGCCGTCGGCCTTGGTCACCAGCGGCAGCGTCAAGCCATAGACTTCGGCGCGGCACAAGCGCCGCACCAGGTCGATACCGGCGGTGATGTTGCCCCACTGATCCGAGCCGCCGATCTGCAAAAGGCAGCCGTGGCGGCGGTACAGCTCGACGAAATCGTAGGCCTGCAAAAGGCTATAGGCGAACTCGGTGAAGGAAATCCCCACCTCGTCGCGCGCCAAGCGCTGCTGCACCGCCTCTTTCTTGATCATGGCATTGACCGAGAAGTGCTTGCCGACCTCGCGCAGGAAGTCGAGCACGTTCATGCGGCCGAACCAGTCGTAGTTGTTCGCCAGGATCGCGGGGTTGCCGCCCTCGAAGGAGAGGAAGGGTTCGAGCTGGCGCTGGATGCGCTCGCTCCACTGCGCCACCACGTCGAGCGAATTGAGTTTGCGCTCGTTGGCCTTGAAGCTCGGGTCGCCGATCATGCCGGTCGCCCCGCCCACCAGCGCGATCGGCCGGTGACCCGCCTGCTGGAAGCGGCGCAGCACCAGCACCGGCACGAGGTGCCCCAGATGCAGGCTGTCGGCGGTGGGGTCGAAGCCGCAGTAGAGCGTGATTTGGCCTTCCTGCAGGCGCTGCTGCAGCGCCGTGAAATCGGTCGTCTGCGCGATCAGTCCGCGCGCGCGCAAATCCTCCAATACGTCCATCGATTCGGATCCTCGTCGCCGGCAGGACGAAGCGCCCCGCCCCGTTCATGGGAAAGATTGGATTTTCCCACGAAAGCGGGCCCTCGTCAGCCGCGGCGCAGCCGGGCGATCAGCCGGTCGACTTCCTCGAGCGCCGCCTCGTGGCTGCCGGTGAGCGAGGCGGACGTGAGATAGCGCCCACCCACCGCCAGGGTCGGCACCCCGTCGATCTTGTAGGCACGGGCCCGCGCATCGGCCTCTTTCACGCGCGTCTCCACGCCGAACGAAGTCCAGGCATCGTAGACCGCCTTGCCGTCGCCGCCGTTTTCCTGCACCCAGGCCCGCGCGCCGTCGCGGTCATAGACGAGACGCCGCTCGTCCTGCACCGCGGCGAAGATTTTCGAGTGCAGCGCCTCGAGCTGACCGGTCGCATCGAGCGAAAAGTACAGTCGCGCCAGCCCCGCGAGCGCTCCTTGCCCCCAGATCACGGGGGAGCGATGAAACGCCACGTCCTCGCTCAAGGTTTTCTTCCACCGTTCCACCAGCGGATCGAGATCGCGGCAATGCGGACAGCCATAGTGGAAGAACTCGATCACCTCGATCTTGCCAGCCAGGGTGGGCTGCGCCGGAGAAAGTTCCAAATGGGTCCTGCCCTGCCGTGCCTGCACGCTGCCAGCCCCGGCCAAAGCGAACGCGCCCAGAGCCTGGAGAAACCGTCTGCGGTCGATACCCCCGTTTTTCATCATTCTCGTCGCTCCTCATCTAACCAGCGTCGGGGAATAGCCCGCCGCCTGTAAGCGAGCACGCGCCACCTGCGCTTCGTCCTGACTGCGGTAGGGGCCGGCGCGGACCCGATAGAGCGTACGACCATCGGGCATTCGCACCGGTTCCACCGTGGAAGTGATCCCCACCAACGCCAGCTCGGCGCGCACCCGGCTCGCCTCCCGCTCGTTGGCAAAAGCACCCACTTGCCAAAAAAGCCGCTCCTGCGTCTGTGCCGGGGGGGGCTCGGGCGCAATCGCCGCCACCCGAGGCGGCTCGGGCACTATGGTTGCCGGCTCTTTCGTCGTGCCGTTCGTTTCTCCGGTCAACGTCTTGTAGAAATCGAACTTCATATCGGACACTGCCCCACTGGAGGCAGAAGCCGCTTGCCCCGTGTCCCTGGTGGGCGCAGTCGTGAAAGGCGGCGTACGCGTAAACCACCAGGCGAAAGCCGCGGCGATCAGCGCCCCGATGGCCAGCCCGACCAACAAACCCAACGCCGTACCGCCGCCCGCGCCCAAGCGCCCTCCACTTCCAGCCCGCTGCGCTCGACGGCGACGGCAAACCCCCGGCTCGATCATGGCCCCCTCCTCACATCGACTCTGGCGCCGAGACCCCGAGCAGCCCCAAACCCGTGGCGAGCACCGTCTTCACCGCCGCCGCGAGCGCCAGCCGCGCCAGGCGCAATGGCTCTTCTTCCACCAGGATACGCTCGGCGTTGTACCAGGCGTGGAAGTCGGCCGCCAGATCCTTCAGATAGAACGCGATGTGGTGCGGTGCGCGCTCACTGGCCGCCG
>JAQUGB010000003.1 GCA_028684345.1 Tepidiphilus sp.
GCAACTCGGTGACGATCGAGAACGTGGCGGCCGCCCGGGCGCGGGTGCTGGATGCGGACTGCGCCGCCGAGACGGCGAACCTCTCGCGGGCGCAAATCCTGCAGCAGGCCGGCACCGCGATGCTCGCGCAGGCGAACGCCTCCACGCAGAACGTGCTCACGCTCCTGCGCTGATCGGGGCTTGACACGGGCGGCGCAGGGTCTACGATGATCCTGACGCCGCCCGCTTTGCTTTGAAGGGGAAAGGTCATGAACGTCCCGATTTCTTCCGTGTCGCTACCGCAAGGCGCCGCGAGCACGGTAGTGACCGAGCCGCCGCGCGCACCGGCCCCGCCGAGCACGGCGGCCGATGCGGCAGGCGCGGCGCAGACGGCACAGAGCGGCGCGCCGTCGGCCGCAGGCAGCGCCACCACAGCCGCAACGTCTTCCGCGCCGGTCGATCGCGACACGCTGCAAGGCGCCGTCGACCGCGTGCAGAAAGCGGTGGAGACGCTCTCCAGCGCCGGCATCCAGTTCTCCATCGATCCTGATTTCAACCGGATGGTGGTGCAGGTGGTGGATACCTCCACCAAGGAAGTGATCCGGCAGATTCCGCCCAAGGAGATGCTGGAGATCGCCCAGGCGCTCGACAAGCTCCAGGGTCTGCTCGTGCATCAGAAAGCCTGAGGAGACGGCCATGGCCACGATCACTTCCAGCGGCATCGGCTCGGGGCTGGACATCAACGGCATCGTCGAGCAGCTGATGTCGATCGAGCGCCGGCCGATCGCCGCGCTCGAGCAGCGCAAGAGCACGGTACAGACGCAGATCTCGGCCTTCGGTCAGGTGAAGTCGGCGCTGGCCACGCTGCAAGCGGTGGTGAAACGGCTCGACGATCCCAGCGTGCGCTTCGCCGCCACGGCGTCGGTGGGCGACGGGGCCGGATTCACCGCCACCGCGAGCGCCGGCGCCGCCACGGGCACCCACGAGATCGGCGTGCAACGGCTCGCCCAGGCGCAGCGCGTGGCCACCAGCGCTACGCAGACTTTCGACCCGAGCGCTGGCGGAACGCTCACCATCGGCGCTGGCGGCCAGAGCGTGCAGATCGATTTTGCCGCCGGCGGAACGCTCGAAGACCTGCGCACCGCCATCAACGACCAGGCCGGCTCCTTGGTGCGCGCCTCCATCGTCGACAACGGCGAGGCGAGGCAACTCGTGCTCACGGGCGCGCAGACCGGCGCGAGCCAGGCGTTCTCGCTCACGGGCACCGGGGGGCTCGAGGCGCTCACCTTCGACCCGAACGCTGCGGATCCGCCCACCGATCCGAGCAGCGGCCTCTATCGGGTGCAAGCAGCTCAGGACGCGCAGGTCACCTTCGACGGGCTCACCGTGACCCGCCCCTCGAACACGATCGAGGATCTCATCCCCGGCGTGACGATCGAACTGCGCGCCATCACCGGCGAGCAGACGTCCCAGCTCTCGGTGGAGCGCGACGATGCGGCGCTGAAGGAGGCGATGCAGTCCTTCGTCGAGGCCTACAACGCGGTGAACAACACCCTTTACACCCTTTCCTACTACGATCCGGAAACGAGAACGGCCGGGCCGTTGTCCGGCGACGCTTCGGTGCGCATGATCCAGAGCCAGCTGCGCAATTCCCTCAATTCGCTCACGGGTAGCGGGCCTTTGCGCAATTTCACCGATCTGGGGCTGAGCTTCGACGACAAGGGCACTTTGAGCCTGGACGGCACCGCGTTCGCTCAGGTTCTGCAGAACGCGCCCCAGGCGGTGAGCCAGATGCTGGTGGGCACGGATGCGCAGCCGGGGCTGGCGCGACGGCTCGCTCCGGTGCTCGAGGCCAACCTGCAAACGGGCGGGATGCTCGATGCGCGCGTGCAGGGTTTGACCGCCAGCGTGACGATGATCGATCGGCAGAGGGAGCGGCTCGAGTCTCAGCTCGGACGCATCGAGCAGAACTATCTACGGCAGTTCAACGCGATGGATGCGATCGTGGGCCAGTATGCGAGCCTGGGCGTCTATCTGCAGCAACAGTTCGACGCCCTGATGGCGAGCACGAAGAATTGATCTCGAGGAGAGAAGGCATGTTCAACCGGATGCGAGGCGCCAACGCCTATTCGCAAGTCAGCCTGGAGACCGCCGTGCAAAGCGCCGATCCGCACCAGCTCATCCTGATGCTCTACGACGGTGCGCTGATGGCGCTCGCGCAGGCCGTGGTCGCCATGGAGCAAAAAGACATCCCCAAGCGCGCTCAGTCCATCAGCCGGGCCATCGCCATCATCCATGACGGGCTGCACGCCTCGCTGGACGTGGAGAGCGGCGGCGAGCTGGGCGAGCGCCTCGCCGCCCTGTACGACTACATGGTGGAGCGCCTGACGCAGGCGAACGCCACCAACAACGCCGCGGCGGTGCAGGAGGTGAGCGGGCTGCTGCGCACCCTGCGTGAGGCCTGGGCCGAGATGCCGCGCCAGCAGGCTGCGGCCGCGGCGGGGTGAGTCGATGACGACGCCCATCGAAGAGGCGCCGTGGGCGGAGCTCGCGCGCGGCTGCGCGGCGCTCGCCGCCGCCGCTGAGGCGAACGACTGGGATCGCGCGGCGGCGCTGATGAGTGCGCTCGACGCCCTGACGACGGCCGACCGCGCCTGGTGCGCGACGCACGACCCGGCCTTGCCCGAACGGCGGGCGGCGATCGTGGCGGCGCGCGCGTCGCTGGAGGCGGCCGGCGCACACCTGCTGCCGGCGCATGCGAGCCTGAAGAAACTGCTGCGCGCCTGGGGTGCGCTGCCTCCGACGTGAGCGCGCCGCTCCAGAGAGACGCTGAAGAAATGAGCGAGCACCGCGCAACGCAGCGATTCGCCCGCGCAGCCAATCATTCAGCGTTTCCCTAGGCGCCCGGAGGTGATGAGATGATCCCGCCAGACCTCGCTGCGCGGATACGCATGATGGTCGAGGCGGAGCTGCTGCGCCCCGAGACGCAGGTCGGCGGGGTGGAGCGCATCCGCCCCCTTCCGGAGCGCCTGCCGGAGGTGCTCCCGGGGCAGGTGCTGCGTGCCACCATCCAGCGACCGTTGCCCGAGGGCACCTACCAGGCGGTAGTGGCGGGGCGTGAAATGACGCTCGCGCTCGACCAGCCAGTGAAGAGCGGCGATACCCTGGAGCTGGTGGTCGAGCGGCAGGTAGGCGGCACCATTTACGCCCGCCGCCAGGAAGGGCAGGAAGGAGCGGATCGGGGCATGGCGGGTGCCTCGGCGCGCACCCAGCTCTCCTCGGCCGGCGAGCTTCTGCGGCAAGTGCTGACGCAGCCCACCCCGCAGCGCCTGCCCCTGCCTGCCGGCACGGAACGAGCCGCGCCGCTGCTGCCCGCCCCGCCCCAATCGCCCGCGGAAGTACAGCGCCTGGCCACGGCGCTGCAAGACAGCGTGCAGCGCTCGGGGCTCTTCTACGAATCCCATCTGGCACGGTGGATCCGGGGACAGTATCCGCTCGAATCCCTGCGCGCCGAGCCGCACAACCTCGTGGCGCGGGCAACACCGGCGGTTCTGAGCGCAGAGGCGCCGCCGGGCGCGCCGGCGTCGGGCGCCGCGCCTGCCGCTGCCGGTGCCGTTCCTCCTGCTTCCGGTGCCGCACCTGCCGCTGGCACCGCCTCCCTTGCGGCTGCCTCCGCCGCGCTTGGCGCTGCCGGCGAAGAGGTTTCGTCGGCCGAGCGCGCCGCGTTGGTAGCGGCCGCCGCGCCCTCCCCTTTGCTGACCTGGCTCATGCGCAACGCCCCTGGCGCTGCTGCCGGGCGGGGGAGCGCCGAGCGGCTGCTCGCGGCCTTTCTCTCCGGGCAGATCCCTGCGTCCGGCGCCGAGGAGGCTGCGGCGCGCCCCGCCGTCGCGCCCGAGCGCGGCGCGCCCCCGGGCGGCGCAACGGCAGCGACCACGGCAAGCGAGGGCGCACAGGGCGCCCCTCCTGCGAGCGCCAGCGCCATTCCCGAACGGCTGGTGCCGATCGTGCAACATCAGCTCGACGCCCTGGCCACCCAGCAGCTGAACGTGCAGTTCGCCCCTTGGCCGGGTTTGCTCGTGCAGTGGCGCATCGAGGCGGAGGGGGAGCAGGACGGAAGGGCCGAAGGGGAGGAAGGCGAGGCGCCGGTGTGGCGCTCCACGCTGCGGCTGACCCTGCCCCGCCTGGGCGAGGTGACGGCGCAGCTGCAGTGGCAGCACGGAACGCTCGAATTGCGTCTCACGGCCAGCCAGGAAGCAGCTTTGACGCGGATGCGCGCCGCAGCGCCCATGCTGGCCTCGGCTTTGGAGGCGGACGGCATTCGCGTCACGAAGATCGAGGTCGCGGCGCAGGAGGGGATGGATGCAACCGAAGAATGAACGAGCGGAAACCGCGACGGGCGAGCGCCTCGCCGCGGTGGCGTTACGCTACGAGTCGGGCGAGCCTGCACCCCGGGTAGTCGCCAAGGGGCAGGGGCTGATCGCCGAGCAGATCCTAGAGCGCGCGCGCGAGGCTGGCGTGTATGTACACGAGTCGCCTGAGCTGCTCTCGCTGCTGATGAAGCTCGATCTGGACGAGCGCATTCCGCCCCAGCTCTACGTAGCGGTGGCGGAACTGCTCGCCTGGGTCTATCGACTGGAGCAGGAGGGCGGTGGCGGCAATCCCCTGCCTCCACGCGCTCCGCCGCCGGAAAGTATGCTATAACATGACCAGCCTGCCAACGATCTTGCTCCCTTCATGTCTTCCGCCCCCTTGCGCATCGAGCTCTACGATCCCGAGCGCCACCCCGATCTCCTCTTGCGCTCTCCTCGCGAGATCGCGTTTTTGCTGCGAAGCCTGGCAGAGCGTCGGGTTCAGCTGGGCATCTTTGCCGAGCGGCGCTATCTCTTCACGTCCGTGCTCCTGAATGTCAGCGAGGAGCATCTCGTCCTCGACCCTTGTGGCGACGAGCAACTCAACCGCCTGGCAACGCAATGGGGCGTGATCTGCCAGGGCAAGCTCGAAGGGGTGACGGTGCAGTTTGCCTGCGCACGGCTGGTGC
Source organism: Tepidiphilus sp. (assembly GCA_028684345.1). Lineage (GTDB taxonomy): Bacteria > Pseudomonadota > Gammaproteobacteria > Burkholderiales > Rhodocyclaceae > Tepidiphilus. The sequence continues at coordinate 5,018 of JAQUGB010000003.1, forward strand.
GTGTCGAACATCAGGGCGTGATGGGCCTCGGCGCGCCTTTGCCCTCAACGGTGCTGCGCTTGCAGCGCCGGGAGTTCTTCCGCCTGCCGCCGCCCGCGCCTACGTGGTGGTGCGAGCTGCCATGGTCGGATCCGGCTTTTGCGCCCTTGCAGGCGGAGGAGCCCAAGCTGAAGCTGCGCGTCCTGGATTTGAGCGTGGGGGGCGTCGCCCTGCTCTTTCCGCCCGAGATCCCCGCGCCCGCGCACGGCCACCAATTCGCCGGCGCGCGCCTCATACTGCCGCCCATGGATTGGCTGGAAACGGCCATGGAGGTGCGTAGCATCCTGCCGCTCGATACCCCCGGACCGGCAAGGGCCGTTCACACACGGGTGGGCTTTCGTTTCATCGGCATGCCCACGGCAGCGGCGAACCGCCTCTACCGCATCCTCTTCGAATTGCAGCGGGAACAGCTGGCCGCACGACGCGGCACGTGACGTGATTCGTGTTTATTCGCATGGGCTCTAGACGATGTATACGCTGCGCTTCGCCAAATCCGCCGAGAAAGTCATCGCCCGGATGCCGCAAGGCGTGGCACGCCGCATGATCGACGAACTCAAGGCCATTGCCGCCGATCCAACGATGTACCGTGGTGACTGGAAGCCCTTGTCCGGCTCACCCTTTTGGCGTTTACGCGTAGGCGACTGGAGGGCAATCTGCGAATTGCGTAATGCCGAACTCGTTTTGCTGGTGGTCAAAGTCGCACCACGAGGAGACGCATACAAATGAGCGTGCAAATCATTGAACTGGATGGAAAACCGGCTTTCGCCGTGGTGCCGGTGGCACAATGGAAGGCACTTTTGGAACGGCTGGAAGACCTGCAAGACGCCGTGGATGCCAGGGCTGCGGCAAACGAGGAAACATTGCCTCTCGACTTCATCGAACGGCGGCTCGCTGGAGAATCGCCGTTCAAGCTATGGCGAGAGCATCGCGGGCTCACTCTAGAGACGCTCGCCGACAGAGCGGGTTGCACGCCCCAGATGCTATCGATGATCGAGCGGAGTGAAACCAAACCTTCCGCCGATCTGTTGGCACGGCTTGCGAGCGCGCTCGGTTGCGACATGGACAGCCTCCAGTGCGACTGAGCTTTCGCAAGGGGAGCGCGTAACGCAGCAATCAGGCGGTGCAACCGAGTGGTTTACGCGCGCGATCGTGAGTCACACCGGTCACACCGGCATGTTCATGATGTCTTGGTAGGCGCTCACCAGGCGGTTGCGCACCTGCACCATCTGGTTGAAGGCGAGCGAAGCCTTTTCCAGGTCGATCATGACGTTTTGCAGGTCGACGTTGGGGTCGCCCGCGCTGAAGCGATCGGCTTGCTCGCGCGCCTGGGTCTGCGCCTGGCTCACGTCTTTGAGGGCGGAATCGAGCACGGAGGCGAAATCGACCTGCCCCGCCGCTTGCGGCGCTTCGGCGGCCGCGGGCTTGCCCTGGGCGATCGCTTGGGCACGCTGCATCTCGGCGAGCAGTTGGTTGATGCCGTTGGTGTCCATGGTCATGCCTCCTGTCCTTCACAGGCCCTTCGTTCATTCTAGCATTGTTCGTCGCCCGGAATGGCGTAGCCTTCGGCGCGGTAGCGCTGCAGCTTGTAGCGCAGGGTTCGCTCGGAGATGCCGAGCCGTTCGACCGCGCGCTTGCGCGATCCGCCCACTTCGCGCAGCACGCGCAGGATGTGCTCGCGCTCGCGCTCGCGCACCGTCTGGGCACTGCCCTCCTCTTCGTGCGCCACGGGAGCGAAGTTCGGCGCCGCGACTGCCGCTGCCCTCGGTTCTTGCGCTGCTCTGGCCTGCGAGCCCGCGCGCGCAGGCAGGCAGGCGGTGAGCGCCGCGGCGTCGATCGCGTTGCCGGGGGCGAGGATGAGGGCACGCTGCAAGGTGTTCTCCAGTTCGCGGACGTTGCCGGGCCAATCGTATTGAAGCAAGATTCGTGCCGCCTCGTCGGTAAGCGTGGCGCCGTTCTTGCCGAAGCGTGCGCCGTGCACGGCGAGAAAGCGCTGCGCGAGCGGCAGGATGTCGCCAGGGCGCTCGCGCAGCGGCGGGATGCGCAAGGGGAAGACGGCGAGGCGGTAGTAGAGATCCTGGCGGAAGCGCCCGGCGGCGACTTCCGCGGGCAGGTCGCGGTTGGTGGTGGCGAGGATGCGTACGTCGAGTGGAATCGGCTTGCGCCCGCCGAGGCGCTCGACTTCCTTTTCCTGAAGAACGCGCAGCAGCTTGGCCTGCAACGCGAGCGGCATTTCGGAGATTTCGTCGAGCAGCAGCGTGCCGTGCTGCGCCTGCTCGAACTTGCCGGGTTGGGCGGTGCCCGCGCCGGTGAAGGCGCCTTTCTCGTGGCCGAAGAGGGTGGCTTCGAGCAGATGTTCGGGAATGGCGGCGCAGTTGATGGCCACGAACGGCCCGTCGTGCCGCGGGGAATGGCGGTGCAGGAAGCGGGCATAGACTTCCTTGCCCACGCCCGATTCGCCTTCGAGGAGCACGGTGGCGTCGGTCTGGGCCACGCGCTCGGCCAGTTGCAGCAGCTGGCGGCTGGCGGGGTCGGCGGCGACGAGTTCGTCGTCTCCGCCGGGCTGGGCGTACTTGCGCACGAGGGAGAGGAGCGCCGTCGGCTCGAAGGGCTTGAGGAGGAATTCGCAAGCGCCGCCGCGCATGGCGGCCACGGCGCTGGCGACGTCGCCATAGGCGGTCATGATGGCCACCGGCAGCTGCGGCAGCCGCCGGCGCACGGCCTCGAGCACTTCGAGCCCGTTCATGGGGGACATTTTGAGGTCGGTGAGCACCATGGCCAACGCTTCGTGCTCGAGCGCGGCGAGCGCTTCGGGGCCGGAGCCGACGGCGATGGGGCGGTAGCCGCCCACTTCCAGCGTGAGCGCGACGGCGTCGCGCAGGTTCGCGTCGTCCTCGACGATGAGGATCGGCAGCGGTTCGCTCATGCGTCCTCCATTGGCGGTGGGGAAAGCGGCAGCGAGAGCACGAAGCGGCTGCCCTCGCCGGGGCGGGAGAAGGCTTCGATGTCACCGCCGTGCGCCCGTGCCACGCCGCGGGCGATCGCCAGCCCCAGTCCCGTGCCTTCGCTGCGGGTGGTGAAAAACGGTTCGAAAATGCGCTCCAGTGTGTCGGCGGCGATGCCGGGGCCCTCGTCGCGCACGACGAGATGCACCCGATCCCCCTCGCGTTCCCCTTCGAGGCGCACCGTGCCGCCTTCGGAAATGGCCTGCAGGGCGTTCTCCAGCAGATTGGTGAGGGCTCCGGCGAGCGCCTTGGCATCCCCCTGGACCCAGGCGCCGGCGAGGGGTTCCACGGCGCCTTCGAGCCGGGCGCGTTTGGCGGCAGCAAGCGGTTCGAGGGCGTGCAGTGTCTCGCGGGCAAGCGGCTCCAGCGCCACCGGCCTGCGCGCGCCGCCTTCGCCGCGTGCGAAGAGCAGCATGTCGCCGATGAGCCGTTCGAGGTGGCGCAGCCGCTCCTGCGCCCGCTCGGCGAGCTGGGCGCGGCGCTCGGGCGGCAGTTCGCCGGCGGCGAGGTTGCCGACGTAGAGCATGGCGGCGGCCAGCGGCGTGCGCAGCTGGTGCGCGAGCGCCGCCACCATTTCGCCCATGGCGGCGAGCCGAAGGTTGCGCTCCATCGCCTGGCGCAGGCGGTGCGCTTCGGTGACGTCGTGCAGCAGCAGGAGCCGCCCGCCGTGGGCGGCGAGATCGGCCCCGGAGAGGTTGAGCCGGCGGGCCGACCCGTCGGGCAAGGGCAACTCCACTTCCTGCGGCGTGTCGGTCGGCCGGAGCGTGGCGGCGAGTTCCGCCCACGCGCGCCCTTCCGGTTCGAGGCCGGGCCACAACGCCTTGGCCGCCCGGTTTGCCTGCACGACGCGGTCTTGGGCATCGAGCACCAGCACGCCGGCCGGCAACGCCTGCAGCAGCACTTCCAGTCGCTCGGAGAGCATCCGGGCGCGCGCCTGCAGCGCCTCGTAAGACCGCGTGAGCGCGTCGGAGGCGCGGGCGAACTGCTCGAAGGCAAGGGCGAGCTGTTCGGGCGTGAGCGAGGCGGCGGAATCGGCGGTCATGGTTTCTTACTATACGCGAAAGCGGCGGCGGCAGGAATTGCCGGCGGTTTTTGCCGCTATTTCCGCGACGGCTTGCCGCCCGACGCGCGATAATGCAGCATGAGACCGTTGCCCCTACGGCAGGAGAAGACATCATGGCCGAGGCCGATACGACGCTGAACGCACGAGCCCCCACCCCGGCACGCTTGCCGCCGGCGCTGACGAACCTGATCGAGCGCATCGGGGCGCTCAGCCTGCAGCAGAAACTCGCCGCCGGCGCGGCGCTCGCCCTGGCGATCGCCCTCATCGCGGGGCTGCTCTTGTGGTCCAAGCCCGCCGACTATGCCGTGCTCTTCTCCAACCTGGACGAACGCGACGGCGGGGCGATCATCACCTCGCTGCAGCAGATGAACGTGCCGTATCGCTTTTCCGACAACGGCAGCGCCATCCTCGTGCCCTCTTCCCAGGTGCACGACCTGCGCCTGCGACTGGCGGCGCAGGGGCTGCCGCGCGGCGGCAACGTCGGTTTCGAGCTGATGGACAATCAAAAGCTGGGCATCACCCAGTTCGCCGAGCAGATCAACTACCAGCGCGCGGTGGAAGGGGAACTCGCGCGCACGATCCAGAACATCGGCGCGGTGTCGGCCGCGCGCGTGCATCTGGCCATTCCCAAGAAGACGGGCTTCCTGCGCGACAAGGAAAAACCCGCGGCCTCCGTGATGGTGACGCTACGCCCCGGCCGGGTGCTGGACGAAGCGCAGATCGCCGGCATCGTCCACCTCGTGAGCTCCAGCGTACCCGAGCTCACGCCCGATCGCGTCACCGTGGTCGACCAGTCCGGCAACCTCCTCACCCGCTCGCCGAATCAGAACAAGGGCGATCTCGATGCCAAGCAGTTGGCTTTCATCCAGGAGATGGAAGCGTCCTACGTTCGACGCGTCGAATCCATCCTCGAACCCATCGTCGGGGCGGGCAACTTCAAGGCGCAGGTGGCCGTCGACGTCGATTTCAACCAGACGGAACTCACGAGCGAATCCTACCGTCCCAATCCGGCGCCGGATCAGGCGATCCGCAGCCAGCGCATCGAAGAGCGCTACGGCGGCGAGCAGGTGCCGCAGGGCGTGCCGGGCGCGCTCACCAACCAGCCGCCGGTGCCGGCCACCGCGCCCATCACCACGCCGGAAGTCGGACAGGGCGCTGCCGCCACCGCTGCCGCCGCCGGCGGGGGCAGGCGCGAGCGCACCGCCACGATCAACTACGAGCTCGACCGCACGATCCAGCACACGAAAAAAGCGCTCGGCGAGGTGCGCCGCCTCACGGTGGCCGTGGTCATCAACCAGAAGACCGAGACCACGCGCGAAGGCGTCAAGACCATCCCTTCGGACGAAGAGCTCGCCCAGCTGGAGAAATTGGTGCAGAATGCAGTGGGGCTCAACCCGACGCGCGGCGACAGCATCACCGTCTCCGGGGCGCTCTTCGCCGGCAAGGTGGAAGAAATTCCTCCGCCCTGGTGGAAACGCCTGTGGAGCGATCCGGTCATGGTCGAACTGGTCCGCGAAGCTCTGCGTTACCTGCTGCTGGCCGTGGCTCTGGCGATCGTCTATTTCGGCGTGATCCGGCCGCTCGTGCGCACCGCAACCACCAAGGCGGAGAGGGAAGAAGTGCAAAGCGCCCCTCGAGCTGCGGCCGCCGAGTCCGAAGAGGAAGGGGCGATCGTGCAGCTGGGCGGCGTTTCACCCGCCGCGCCTTTCGAACGCAAGCTCGCCGAGCTGCGCCGCATCGCCCAGAACGATCCGAAGCTGCTCGCCAACCTGATCAAAGAGTGGCTCGGAGCCACGGAGAAACGCTGAGATGAGCGAGGACCCCGTCGAACGCGCCGCCTTATTGCTGCTCTCGCTCGGCCCGGCCGAAGCGGCCGAGGTCTTGAAGAATCTCGGCCCCAAGGAGGTGCAGAAACTGGGCACCGTCATGGCCTCACTGCCGCCCAAACCACGCGAGGAAGTGGAAGAGGTGCTCGACGAGGCCATCCAATACGTACAACGCGGGGCCCCGATCGAGCCCGATCCGGACAAGATCCGCGAGATGCTCACCCAGGCGCTGGGCGACGACAAGGCGAGTCACATCATCGCCCGCATCATGCAGGGCTCGGACACCGCCGCGATCGAGAGCCTGAAATGGCTCGACCCGGCCACCGCGGCCGATCTCATCAAGAACGAGCATCCGCAGATCATCGCCACCATCCTGGTCCATCTCGAATTCGATCAGGCAGCGGAGATCCTCAAGCACTTCCCCGAGCGCCTGCGCAACGAGGTGATTCTGCGCATCGCCACCCTCGAAGGCGTCCAACCCCTGGCGCTCAAGGAACTCAACGAGGCGCTCGGAAATCTCCTCGCCAACGCCGCTTCCAGCACCAAGAGCAAGGCGATGGGCGGCGTGCGGCACGTGGCCGAGATCCTCAACTTCGCCGGGGCACAGCTGGAGAACGAAGTCATCGAGGCGGTGCGCGAATACGATCCGGATCTGGCACAGAAAATCCTCGACGAGATGTTCGTCTTCGAGAACCTCATCGACATGGACGATCGCAGCCTGCAGACGGTGTTGCGCGAGGTGCAGAACGACCAGCTCGTCATCGCCCTCAAGGGCGCCTCACAGCAGCTGCGCGAGAAAGTCTTCAGGAACATGTCCCAACGCGCCGCCGAGATGCTGCGCGAGGATCTCGAAGCCAAAGGGCCGGTGCGTGTGTCCGAGGTCGAGGCGGCGCAGAAGGAGATCCTCAAGATTGTGCGGCGTCTGGCCGAAGAAGGAACGATCATGATGCCCGGTAAGGGCGGCGAAGAAGGGTTCATATGACCCTGGGAGCAGTGTGAGTGGCGATCGACCGTCATCAGGCCACCGGCCTCTACCGTCCCTGGCAGCCGCCTTCCTTCGATGAGGCGGAAAACCGGCGCGAGCAGCTGCCGGTCGGCGCAGAAGCGACGCGCCAAGGGGTGCAGCTGCCCACGGTCGAGGAACTCGAGACCCTCTACGAACAAAGCCGCCGCGAAGGGTTCGCCGCCGGCCATGAGGAAGGGTTTGCCGCCGGCCACGCCGAAGGCCTCGCCCAAGGGCAGGAAGAAGGCCGGCGCCAGGGCCATCAAGAGGGCTACGCCAAGGGCGAGGCCGAAGGGCGGACCCAGGGGGAAGCCCGGGCCCGGGCGCAGTACGAGGCGCAATGGCAACAACGCCTAGCGCTGGCCAACTCCCTGATCGAAGGGCTGGAGCACCTGGCGGAACGCACGCGCGAGACTCTGGCCGAGGAGATCGCCGCGCTCGCCGTCGAAATCGCGCGCCACGTGCTGCAGGACGAACTGCGCACTTCGCCCGAACGCATCGTCTCCCTCGTGCGCCGCCTGCTCGAAGAAGAGGGCGCGCCACATCTCACGATTCGCCTTCACCCCGAGGATCTTTCTCTGGTGCGAGAGGGGCTCGACGCCGAACTCGCCAAGGGGGGCCACCGGCTCATCGCCGATGCCTCGATCGCGCGCGGCGGCTGTCTCGTCGAATCCGATTCCCACGTGATCGATGCCACCCTGCCCAGCCGCTGGCGCCGACTCGTCGCCCGTCTCTGGCCAGAGAGCGCCCACTGGGAAGAAGAAACCCACATGCCGGATGACGCGCGGGAAGGTGCCCCATGAGCGAGACCGAAGCGCTCGTCCTCGATCCCTTGCAGCAACGCCTGCGCACCTGGCGCGAGGCATTGCGCCACACGCCGGCCTTCACCAAAGCCGGGCGACTCGTGCGCATCAACGGCCTGGTGATGGAAACCATGGGCCTCAAGCTGCCGCTGGGGGCGAGCTGCCGCATCGAAACCCCCACGGGCGGCAGCGTGGAAGCGGAGGTGGTGGGTTTCCAGGGGGACAAGCTCTTTCTCATGCCCACCGAGGAGGTCTATGGCCTCGCCCCGGGGGCGCGGGTCCTGCCGCCCGAACCGCCGCCCATTCCGCTGCATGCCGACGAGCTTCCCGAAACCCCTTCGCCCGATCGCGCCAAGCACCTCCCCGCCGGGGAAGCGTTGCTGGGGCGCGTGGTCGATGCCGCGGGGCGTCCGCTCGACGGCAAGGGGCCGCTTGCCGGCGCCACGCTGCGCCCGCTCTTCGCCCCGCCGATCAATCCGCTCGCCCGCACGCCCATCGACACGCCGCTCGACGTGGGCATCCGCGCGATCAACGCGCTGCTCACCGTCGGAAGGGGTCAGCGGCTGGGGCTCTTCGCCGGCTCGGGGGTGGGGAAATCGGTGCTCATCGGCATGATGGCGCGCTTCACCGTGGCCGAGGTGATTGTCGTGGGGCTGATCGGCGAGCGCGGCCGGGAAGTGAAGGAATTCATCGAACAAAACCTCGGCCCCGAGGGGCTCGCGCGGGCCGTGGTGGTGGCTGCCCCCGCCGACGTGAGCCCGCTTTTGCGGCTGCAAGGCGCGGCCTATGCCACGGCGATCGCCGAGCAGTTCCGCGACGAAGGCCGCCACGTGCTCCTCATCATGGATTCCCTCACCCGCTACGCCATGGCGCAGCGCGAGATCGCGCTCGCCGTGGGCGAGCCGCCGGTGACCAAGGGTTATCCCCCCTCGGTGTTCGCCCGGCTTCCCTCTCTCGTCGAGCGAACCGGGAATGGTGCCGACAATCAAGGTTCGATTACAGCATTTTATACGGTACTCACCGAGGGCGACGACCAGCAGGATCCGATCGCCGACGCCGCCCGCGCCATTCTCGACGGTCACTTCGTGCTCTCGCGTGCGCTCGCCGACAGCGGTCACTACCCGGCCATCGACATCGAACAGTCGATCTCGCGCGTGATGCCCCAGGTGGTGAGCGAAGAACACCTCGCGCTCGCCCGCCGTTTCAAGAAACTCTGGTCGCGCTACCAGCGCGCCCGGGATCTCATCGCCGTGGGGGCCTACCAGCCCGGCGCCGACGTCGAGCTCGACGAAGCGGTACGACGCCAGCCGGCGATGGCCGCTTTCCTGCAACAGGGCATGAACGAATGCGTGTCCTTTACCGAGGCCTGCGAAGGCTTGCGCCGCGTGCTCGCCTGAAAGGAAAGCTCCCATGAGCAAGAACCGGTTCCGCATGTTGCGTGAGCTGATGCAGCGGCAGGAGGACGAAGCGGCCGAAGCGATGGGCGCCTGTATCCGCCGCCATCGCGACGCGGAGGAAAAACGTGATCTGCTCGAACGTTTTCGTAGCGAATACGAAGAAAAACTGCGCCAGGCGCTGCGCGACGCGGCCCCGCCCGAGCTCATCGTCAACCACCGCGGTTTTCTGGCGCGGCTCGACGAAGCGCTCATGCTACAGCACGAAGAGCTCGAGCGCCTGAGGCATCTGCTCGAAGAATCGCGCCGCGCGTGGCTGGCGGCGCGCACCCGTCGCCGCGCTTTCGAAGTGCTGGAAGCGCGCGCCGATGCCGAAGCGATGGCCCAGGCAGAACGGCTGGCACAGAAAGCACTCGATGAACATGCGACACAGAATCATCTGCGCCGTGAACGAGAATTCTGAACTCTGGCACCCTTTTTGCTCATGTTCAGTCGTCATCGCCCTCTCGGGAGTGTTTCATGAACCTGCAAACCGTCGCCCCCCGGGGTATCGATGTCCTCCGTGGCCTCAGTTTCACCGAGGCTGCAACGACCGCACCAGCGAGCGATACGTTCGCCCAGCTTCTCGAGCGCCGGAACGCCGAGACCCGAAACGCATCACGCGAGAATCCCTCTGCCCCGAGGCCGGCGAACGAGCAACCGCCCTCGACGACGAACGCCACCCCGGAAAAACGCACCGACACGCCCGAGCCCCCTGCACCGACACAACCTGCACGCGACCCGGTCGAGCCGTCGACACCCACCGCCAACGGGGACGCAACGGCAACCGCACCCGCGGCAGTGTCAGAAACGGCGCAGTCTCAGGCGGTGTCCTCAAACCACGACACGAACGAGGAAAAGACTACTCCGCTCGAGGGCACGCTCCCACCCTCCGATCCCGGCCTTCTTCCCGGGGCAGTGATACTCCTTTCCACACCTGCAGCAAGCGGTGGCCCCAGCGCCTCCGAGCCGAAAACCGACGTCCTCGTGCCCTCGGCCGCATCGGCAGAAATTGCCGTCTCCCCTGCAGTTTCCGCCGCCACGAGCAAATCGGCCGAATCAACCGCCTCTGCCGCCTCTGCATCGCTCGAGGCCGCAGCCAAGCATTTTCGCTCCATCGTCCTAGAGGATCCCTCCCGCTCGCCCGTTTCCCCGACCGAGGATCCCGAACGACCCCTCGCCCCAGCCACCCCACAACCGCTGCAAACCGCAATCGAACGCCTCTTGCGCGACGCGAACGAATCCTCGGTCTCGGTCACCCCCCTGCCCGAGCACGCCCAACGCAGCCCTCGAGCCAGCCGGCAGGGGCTACCCTTGCCTGAAGGGGTCGTGCCGCCATTCGATCGCGGCCCCAAATCGGACATGACTCAGGCGACGCCGATCACGCTGCAGCCAGACCCTCTGAATACGTCCGAAGGCGTAGAAAAAGGCACGATACCCTCTGGACATCCTGCCGAAGGAAGCGCTGCCTCGCGTCACCCTGCGCTTTCCTCTTTCTCCCCCGCCCCGTCTTCCTCACCGGCCGCGGAAACGCGCACGCTCTCCGTGCATACGCCGCCCGCCGAAGTGGAACGCTGGGCGAGCGAAACCACGCAGCGCCTGGTCTGGCTGGCTGGGCGCGGCGAGACCAAAGCCGAGCTCCAGCTCACCCCGCCTTCGCTCGGCAAGCTGGAAATCAGCCTCATCGTCAACAACGATCAGCTCACGGCGCATTTCGTCGCGGCCAGCCAGGCCACCCGTGACGCCCTCGAGCATGCCCTGCCCCACTTGCGCGAGCAGCTCGCCCAGGCCGGTATGTCGCTGGGGCAAACGAGCGTGAGCACGGGGGATTCTTCCGACCAGCAAGACCAGAACGGATCCGCTTCCACCCCCGCCACGAACGAGGGTCGCTCCCAAGCATCCCCTGCCAGAGAGGAGGATGTGGGGCGCTTACTGCAGCGCGGCTTGATCGACCACTACGCCTGAAAGGGGAATTGAGCTGGGTCGATGGCGCTTTTCGGCGCTCGGCGGAGGATAATGTCGCGCTATCCTGACTCAAGAACGATCGCGAGCGAGAAGACCCATGGCCAAGCCCGAGGAAAAACCGGAGAGCGAAACCGCCACCCCCGAAGCCGCTACCGGCATCAGCAAGAAGACCAAGCTACTCGTCCTGCTGCTGGTCGGGCTTCTGCTGCTGGCGTTGCTCGCGCTCGGTGCCCTGACGCTGCTGCTCATCAAACAGCGCAGCGCCCAATCAGGGGAGGGAGCCGATCACCCCTCGGTTACCCGACCCACCACCCCCCCACCGATCACCGTCAACCCGAGTTCGCCGCCCGTGTTCGTGGCGCTCGACCCCTTCGTCGTCAACCTCGCGCCGGGTGAAGGCGAGCGCTATCTTCAGACCATCATCGTCCTGCGCCTGGTCGACCCGAAATTCGATGTCACCCTCAAACAGTATCTCCCCGAAGTACAGCACCGGATCAATCTGTTGCTCTCGAGCAAGCTACCCTCGGAGCTCGTCACCCCCCAAGGGCGAGAACAACTCGCACGTGAGCTCACCGACGAGATCAACCGTGTGCTCGGCTATCCTCCCCCTCCTGCCGGTCAGCAACCGCTGGGGCCGACCGGCCCCGTCCAAGCGGTACTCTTCCGCTCCTTCATCATCCAATAGCGAAACACACTCGGACGACGACCATGGTGGGCGGCGGCGAATTCCTGACGCAAAAAGAAGTCGACGAGCTCTTGCGGGACGTAACCGGCGAGACCGAAGAGCCCGAGACGTCCGACGGCGAGGGAGAAGGCGGCATCCGCCCCTACAATCTCGCCACGCAAGAGCGCATCGTGCGCGGGCGCATGCCCACGCTCGAGCTCATCAACGAGCGCTTCGCCCGCAACTTGCGCATCGGCCTGTTCAACTACATCCGGCGCAACGTCGAAGTCGCCGTGGGCACCCTGCACGTACAGAAATACGCCGAATTCCTGCGCAACCTCGTCATCCCTTCCAACCTCAACCTCGTGCAGATGAAACCCTTTCGCGGCACGGGGCTGATCGTGATGGAGCCCAACCTCATCTTCCTCGTGGTCGACATCCTCTTCGGCGGCGACGGGCGCTTTCGTACCCGCATCGAAGGGCGCGACTTCAGCCCCACGGAGCAGCGCATCATCCTGGGCATGCTCAACGTGATCTTCGAGGAATACCAGAAATCCTGGGCGCCGGTCTATAAGATCGAACTCAACTACGTGCGCTCGGAGATGAACCCCCAATTCGCCAATATCGCCACGCCCTCCGAGATCGTCGTCACCTCCCAGTTCTCACTCGACTTCGGCATCGGCCAAGCCAACCTGATGCTGTGCTGGCCCTACTCCATGCTCGAGCCCGTGCGCGACATTCTCTACTCGACGATGCAGAGCGACCAGATGACGCAAGACACGCGCTGGACCCGCAATCTCGGTCGCCGCCTCATGGAAGCAGAAGTGGAACTGCGCGCCGAACTGGGCCATGCCGACATGGTCCTGGCCGACATCGTGGAAATGCGCGTGGGCGACGTCATACCGCTCGAAGTCCCTGAATTGGTGACGATGTTTTGTGAGAACATCCCGGTGCTGCGCGGCCAGTACGGCACGCGCGAAGGCCACTATGCGATCAAGGTCGACCATTTCGTCGCCGAAGAAGAACCGGACGAGGAGGATTCCAAATTCTCCCCCCCGACATGATCGACGGGAAAGACCTCCTCTCCCCTTTCCTGAGTCCTGCGTAAGGATTTTCCCATGGCCGAGAACGAAACCCCCAAGGAAGAAGACCAGGTCAGCGCCGACGACTGGGCCGCAGCGATGCAGGAACAGCAAAGCCAGGCCGGCGAAGGCGATGCAGCGCGCCACGAAGACGAATGGGCGGCGGCGCTGGCCGAACAGGCGCAACACGACGACGAGATGGCCCGCGTCGCCCAAGAGCTCAAGCAGGCGAGCGACCCCTACCAGCCCAAACCCGCCAAGGATCTCTTCCCCGAATTCGGCGCCGGCGGTGCTGAGGGCGACAAGCTCAACGACTTCAAGATGATCCTCGACATCCCGGTGCGCGTCACCGTGGAGCTGGGGCGCACGAAACTCGCGATCCGCGACGTGCTGCAGCTCGCGCACGGCTCGGTGATCGAGCTCGAGGGGCTTGCCGGCGAGCCGATGGACGTGCTCGTCAATGGTACGCTCATCGCCCAGGGCGAAGTGGTCGTGGTCAACGAGAAGTTCGGCATCCGCCTCACCGACATCATCACGCCGGCCGAGCGGATGCGCAAGTTGCGGCAGGAGGGCTGAAGGAGGGGCAGGCCAGGACGTCCCGCCCCTCGATGTGTCACGCGGTCGGCGTGAGCAGCAGGCGGTTCATGCGCTGCACGAAAGCCGCCGGATCCTCCAGTTTTCCCCCTTCGGCCAGCAGAGCCTCCTCATAGAGGAGCAACGCCCAATCGGCGAACGCTTCGTCGGAGGCGGCCTGCAGCCTAGCGATCACCGGGTGCGTCGGGTTGAGCTCGAGGATGGGCTTGTGCGCCGGCACCTCCTGCCCGAGCTCGCGCAGCAGCCGCGCGAGCTGCATCCCCGGCTCGTGCTCCTCGACCACCAGACAAGCGGGAGCCTCCGTGAGCCGCGAGGAGACCCGCACCGCCTTGACGCGTTCACCCAAAGCCGTTTGCAACCGTTCGAGCAACGGCTTGAGCCGCTCGTCGGCCTCCTCACGCGCCTTTTTCTCCTCTTCCGACAGCAGCGCCGACTCCATCTCGCCCTTGGCGACGGAGGCGAGCGGCTTGCCCCGATACTCGGGCAGATAGGCCACCCACCATTCGTCGATGCGATCGGCAAGCAGCAGCACCTCGATCCCTTTCTGGCGGAAAGCCTCCAGATGCGGGCTGTGGCGCGCCGCGGCGAAGGATTCCGCCGTGAGGTAGTAGATGCGCTCCTGGCCCGGTTTCATGCGTTCCAGGTAGTCGTCGAACGAGACCGTCTCTTCGGACGAGTCGTTGTGCGTGGACGCAAAGCGCAAGAGACCGGCGATGCGCTCGCGGTTGGCCGGGTCCTCGATGATCCCCTCTTTGAGCACGCGGCCGAACTCGCGCCAGAACCGAGCGTATTTCTCCGGCTCGTTCTTGGCGAGCTGCTCGAGCAGCCCCAGCACGCGTTTGGTGACGCCGGCACGGATCGCCTCGATCTCGCGCGAATCCTGAAGCATCTCGCGCGAGACGTTGAGCGGCAGATCGGCCGCGTCGACCACGCCGCGCACGAAGCGCAGGTAGCGCGGCAGCAACCGCTCGGCATCCTCCAGCACGAAAACGCGCCGCACGTAGAGCTTGAGCCCGTGACGCGGCGTGCGCTCGAAGAGGTCGAACGGCGCACGCTGCGGCAGGTAGAGGAGCATCGTGTATTCGTGCCGGCCCTCCACCTTGGCGTGCGTCCAGGCCAGCGGCGCCTCGAAGTCGTGCGCCACGTGTTTGTAGAATTCGATGTATTCCTCTTCGGAGATCTCCTGCTTGGCGCGGGCCCACAGAGCGGAGGCGCGATTGACTTGCTCCCATTCTTCTTCCTTGACGAGCTCGGCGCGGTCCTCGTCCCAGCGTTCCTTGCGCATCAGGATGGGCCAGAGAATGTGATCGGAATACTTGCGGATGAGCTCGCGCAGCCGCACCCCCGAGAGAAACTCGTCTTCGCCCTCGCGCAGGTGCAGCACCACCTCGGTGCCCCGCTCGGGACGTTCGATCTCGGTCACTTCGAAGGTGCCGGCGGCATCCCCCGTCATGGCGCATTCCCACAGCACGCCGGCGCTCGCTGGCAGCCCGGCGCGGCGCGAGCGCACGGTGACGCGATCGGCCACGATGAAGGCGGAGTAGAAACCGACGCCGAACTGCCCGATCAGGCGCGCATCGGCCTGCCCCCCGGCACCGAGCTTTTGCAGGAACTCGCGTGTGCCCGACTTGGCGATGGTACCCAGATGGGTTACCGCCTCCTCACGGCTCATGCCGATGCCGTTGTCGCGGATCGTCACGGTACGTGCAGTGCGGTCGTAATCGACCCAGATTTTGAGTTCGCCGTCGCCCTCGAAGAGCTCCGGCTGCTGCGCCGCCTCGAAGCGCAGCTTGTCGCAGGCATCCGACGCGTTCGAGATCAGCTCGCGCAGGAAGATCTCCTTGTTCGAGTAGAGCGAATGCACCACCAGGTGCAGGAGCTGCTGCACCTCGGCCTGGAATTCCATCTTCCGGCGAGTTGCGTCGTTCGTTTCAGCCATCGTCTCACCCCTGTCGATCGTCGTTCGGAATCCCTTCGTTTCTGGGCATGGAAGGGGAAATTTTCAAGAGGAGGGTTCGTAGCGGATGTCGACGATTTCCACCTCGCGCACGCCGCCCGGCGTCAGAATACGCACCACGTCGCCCAATTCGGCCTTGAGCAAGCCGCGCGCGAGCGGCGCGATCCAGCTCACCTTGCCCTCGCCCGCGTCGGCCTCGTCGACCCCGACGATCTGCCAGGTCTCTTCGGTCTCGGTATCCAGATCGCGGATCGTCACCGTCGCCCCGAAGAAGACGCGGTCGGTCTGCGTCTGTTCGCGCGGATCGACCACCACGGCCGATTCCAGCCGTTTGGTGAGGTAACGCAGGCGCCGGTCGATCTCACGCAGGCGGCGCTTGCCATAGATGTAGTCGCCGTTCTCGGAACGGTCACCGTTGCTCGCCGCCCAAGCCACCGTCTCGACGAGTTGCGGGCGCTCGACCTTGACGAGCCGCTCGAACTCCTCGCGCAAGGCGCGATACCCCGCTGGCGTCATGTAGTTCTTGAACCCGGGAAAGCTCTGGACCTCGACGAGCTCTTCGTCCTCGTCGGCCTCGCTCTCGCGCACGAATGCCTTGCTCATGCGAGCTCCTCCTGAAGTGCCAAGAAAAACGGTAAAGTATAGTCTTCGATTCTGCCGGAGGGTTCCACCATGACGTTCGCCACAGATCCGCTCGTCGTCCTCATCCACGGCGCCGGACACGACCGGCGCATCTGGTGGGCCGTCACCCTGGGGCTGAGCCGGCTGGGCTGGCAGGTGAGCGCCCCCGACCTTCCGGGACACGGTGCCGACGAACGTGCGCCGTGCCCCACCATCGAGGAATACGCGGCGGCGCTCGCCGTCGGTCTCGATCCCGAGCGCCCGATCGTCGCCGTCGGCCACAGCATGGGCTCGCTCGTGGCGCTCGAACTCGCCGCGCGGCTGGGTGAGCGCTGCCGCGGACTCGCGCTCATCGGCACGGCGCTGCCGATGGCGGTGAGTGCAGAATTGCTCGAGCGTGCCGCCGAGCCGCGCGCCGCCTGCCAGCTGATGGAACCCTGGGCCTTCGGGGCACGCGCCCGGAACACGGGGCTGCCGCGTGCCGTGCAGGAACTCGTGCTGGAACAACGCCCCGGCGTGCTCGCCAACGACCTGCGCGCTTGCGCCGCCTACGCCGCCGAACCGGCGCTGGAGCGCGCCAAGGCAATGACCGCGCCGGCGCTCTTTCTCACCGGCGCACAAGACCGGATGACGCCCGTCAAGGCCGCGACCCGCCTGTGGGAAACGCTGGCGCGACGCGAAGCCGCCTGCACCTGGCAGACGCTCCCCGGCGTGGGGCACACCCCGATGCTGGAAGCGCCGCTCACCTTGCGCTGGCTGCTACATCGTTTCCTGCGCAACTGCCGCTGAGGAAACGCTGAATTCTTCAGCGTCTCCCTGAGCCGATCGCTCCGTTTCAGAATTCGAGCTCGAGCACGATCGGTTGATGGTCGGAAGCGGCCGTCTCCTGCTCCACGAAGAAATCCCGCACGGCCGGCCGTAGCGCCTCGCTCACCCAGGCGTAGTCGCAGCAGTAAGGATGATCGGGCCACTCCGCCCCGTGCAATCCCACCGTGTGCACGTGCGGCGCCGCCCCATGCACCAGGCGCCAGGCGTCGAACCACAGACCGCTTTCCTCGAGCAGACGGTACTCCTCGTCTTCTGGGGCGAAGTTCCCGTCCCCTAGCCATACCGCCTCCGCCGGCCGCGGCCAGGCGCGGAAGGTCGCCTCTTCCTCGTCCCTGCCGCCCTCCGGCCAGGCGAGGATTTCCCGCTGATGTTCGACGAGGGCTTGCACCTGCTCCAGACGCTGACGCCGCGAGTAGTATTCCAGATGCGTCGTCGCCACGCGCAGCCGATGCTCGCCCACCCGCACCGTCGCCTCGAGCAACACCCGCGGCATGCACTTGTCGGTCTCCGGCGGCGGGTAGGGCAGGCTCAGGCGCAGCACCTGCTCCACCGGCAGGCGACTTCCCAGCCAGTTGCCGAAGAGCGCCCGGCCGCCGTGCGCGCGCGGCACGTCGAGCGCCGGGGCGTAGAATCCTCGATACTCCGGCAAGGCGCCGCGCAGGATGGCCGGTCCGTCCTCGCCGCGCGAACCGGGCAGTTCGTCGAAACGGCTCGCCACTTCCTGCAGGCAGAGCACGTCGGCGTCGAACGCGCGCAGCACCTTCAGGATCCGCGCCCAATCGACGCGTCCATCCGCCCCTCGCCCCCACTGGATGTTCCAACTGACGATGCGCATTCTTCCCCCTAACCGGTCAATGCGGGGTTGGTCTGCACCGTCGCGATGTAGGTCATCAAGGCGACGGTATCCTCGGGTGTGAGATCGACGAATTCGATGCCATAGCCCTTGGCCCCTTCGAGGGTACGATCCTCGATCTCACGCGATGAACGCACGATGGCCGGCACCGCCAGGATGATCTCCGAACCAGCGATCTCCAGCTTGAACTTGAGCTGAACGCGTTGCCCGACTTTCAGCGGATGGCGCGTGGCCAGCAGCCCTCCCCCCACCGACAGATCGAGGATGACCCCGCCAAACGCCTGGTTGTCGTCGGAGACCACCGCCGCCACCAGGCGCACCGGGACGCGCTCGCTGCGCCGCAGTCGCACCGCCATCACATCCATCGGATACATGAGATGCAGATGAGGGTAGGGGCGCGAGGCATTGACCAACACGGAAGAAGGGAAGACGAAGGCATAGGAACCGACGCTACCGCGCACCCGCAAGGCAGTGCCTTCGGGCACGAAGAGTGGCAACCCGTTTCGCTCCAAGGAGTCGACGATCACCGACTTGCCGCGCAGTGCCCCGATGTAGCGCGCGAAATAGCGATCCTCTTCCTGGCCCAGCTGAACCTGCAAGACGGTGCCCGGTATGAGGCGCAGTTCCTCGAAATCGAGGTGGATCGCGTTTTTACCCGGTTCGTCCGCCTTTTCGACCACTTTCAGGGCGGTACCGATCGCCTGGCGAAAACGCCCGTCGGTGTTCAGGTTGCGCTCCGGCCCTTGGCGCAAGAGTTTTTCTTTCTCCTCGGCCGAGGCGATCACGTGCCCTTTCGCCAACAACAAGCGGCCGTGCCGGTCGTAGACGTCGAATGGAATGGGCTTACCGACCAGAAATTCGCTGGGACGAACGGGAACCCGGAGCACCGAGCAGTCTCCTTTTCATGCCGAAACGGTCGATTCATTCTAACCCGGCACCATCACGAACGGTAAAAACACCACGAAAAACCGCACGACGTCGCGGATCGATGCAATCGTCCGGGACCTGACACTTCAGCGCCTCCCTAGGATCGCGCTCCAGCGTCGTGCTCGATCGGTCCGGGGCCGGCCGCATCGCCCTTTTCGCCTTCCTCCGGCAGATAAACGCCGAGCAAATACCATTCCGCCCCCGGTCGCGACGTGAATTCGGGCCCCACGCCACGCAGATTCCCCTTCGGATCGATCGCCAAAAGCAACTGCCCTCGAGCCGCAAACCGCTCCTGGTACGCCTCGAAAGTGAACGCCTCGCTCAAGCGAGTGGTATAGACTTTCCCTCCACGATCGAACAAGACGAGCAGTTCGGCCAGACCCACTTGCGGGCCACCCAGCAGACGCGCATAACGTCTATCCAGCACCTGCTGCCGTTTTTTGCTCACTTCTTCGGGCGTGAGCAACACATAGACGTTACCCCGCCCGAATTCCCGCTGATAGCGTACCGCCGCCAGCGCGTTCAACTCCGGATACGGCGACATCGCCAGCAGATACCCCACGCCGACGAGATCGAGCCGCCGGTCGGCTTCCGTCGAAACCACGTTGCCGAAAAAAGTCTCCAGCCCCGCCATGCGCGCCGTACGCGCGAGGGCATAATCGGTATCGGCGACGATCGTCCGAAAACCCAGCTTGGTGAGCGCCAAACCCAATTCTCGCCCCAGGCGATGCGCCCCCACGATCAGAACCCCGCGCGCTTGCGGCTCCGCCACCCCCAGACGTTGCGCCGCCAGACGGGCGGTGCCGCCGGCGAAGAGCACGGTGCCGATGATCACGGCGAACGTGAGCGGCACCAGAATCTCCGCCCCGGGGTGCCCCAATTCTCGCAAGCGCAAGGCAAAGAGCGCCGACACGGCCGCAGCCACGATCCCGCGCGGCCCGATCCAGGCGATCATGGCTTTTTCCTGCCATCTCAAGCCGCTCCCCGTGGTCGAGGCCCACACTTTGAGCGGCTGGGCCACGAACTGGATCGCCAGAAAGACCAACACCACCCCTTTGCCCACCTCGGCCAGGCGCTCCACGTCGAGCCGAGCGGCAAGGACGATGAAGAGCACCGAGATCAACAAGATGGTGAGCGTTTCCTTGAACGAGAGGATGTTCTCGAGCGGCACCCCTTTCATGTTGGCCAGACGCATCCCCATCACGGTCACCGCCAACAATCCCGCCTCATGGGCGAGCATGTTCGCTGCCGTGAACACACCGACCACGAAAGCGAGCACAATGACATTGTCGAGATAATCGGGTACCAGATAATGACGCAACATCCGACCCAGCAGCTCGGCCGCGCTCCAGCCGACGACGAACCCGACCGCCACCGCTTTGACGAACACCCACAGCGCCAGCCAGGCCGGAAGATCGGGCAGAGCACGGCTGACGAGAAACTGATAGACCAACACCGCTGCCAGTGCCCCGATCGGATCGATCACGATCCCTTCCCATCGCAGCACCGTGGCCACCTTGGCACTAGGACGAACGAAACGCAGCAGCGGCACGATGACCGTAGGGCCCGTCACCATCACCAGCGCCCCGAAAAGCGCCGCCAAGTCCCAAGCCAGGCCGACGAACACATGGGCAGCCGCCGCCGCCACGGCCCAGGTCAGCAGCGCGCCCAAGCTCACCAAGCGCAGCACGACCTGACTCATGCCTCTGAGTTCGCTGAACCGCAGGGTCAGACTTCCCTCGAACAGGATCACCGCCACCGCCAGCGATACCAAAGGAAAGAGCACAGGTCCGAACAAGCGATCCGGATCGAGAAATCCCAGCCCGGGTCCGGCCACGATCCCCAATATCAGCAAAAAGACGATCGCCGGTATCTGGGTTCGCCACGCCACCCACTGCGCCGCCACGCCGGCAACGACGATGAAAGCGAGCGTCAATAAAATGTTTTCATGCACCGATTTTCTCCCGGCTTCGATCCGTTCCCGATTATAAGAGGACAATGGGTGCCGACCTGCTTGACCAAAGCCGATCGAGCCGCTAACGTTATGGGTTTACCCGATCCTTGCACGGATCATCCCCACGAGGTATACCCCCATGCTCCTCACCGGCGCCGAAATCGTCGTCCAGTGCCTGCAGCGCGAAAACGTCAAATACGTCTTCGGCTACCCCGGCGGCGCGGTCCTGCACATCTACGACGCCTTCTTCCAGCAAGACGAGATCCGGCACGTGCTCGTACGCCACGAGCAGGCCGCGGTGCATGCCGCTGACGGCTACGCGCGGGCGAGCGGCGAAGTGGGCGTGGCGCTCGTCACCTCCGGCCCCGGCGCGACCAACGCCGTCACCGGCATTGCCACCGCCTACTGCGACTCCATCCCCGTGGTGATCCTCTCCGGCCAGGTCCCCACCGCCATGATCGGGCAGGACGCCTTCCAGGAAGTCGACACGGTGGGCATCACCCGCCCCTGCGTCAAGCACAACTTCCTCGTCAAGGACGTCGCCGAGCTCGCCGACACGCTCAAAAAGGCCTTCCACATCGCCCGCACCGGCCGCCCGGGGCCGGTACTCGTCGACATCCCCAAGGACGTCTCGGCCGCCAAGTACGAATTCCACTATCCCGAGACGGTGTCGATGCGCTCCTACAACCCCGTCGTCAAGGGGCACCAGGGGCAGATCCGAAAGGCCGTCAAGGCGCTGCGCGAGGCCGAGCGTCCCATCCTCTACGCCGGCGGCGGCGTGATCCTCGCCAACGCCGCCGACGAGCTCACGGCGCTCGCCCGCCGGCTGGGCGCCCCGGTCACCACCACCTTGATGGCGCTGGGCGCCTATCCGGCGAGTGACCCCCAGTTCCTCGGCATGCCCGGAATGCACGGCACCTACGAAGCCAACCTCGCCCTGCATCACGCCGACGTCGTGCTTTCAGTGGGCGCGCGTTTCGACGACCGCGTCATCGGCAGCCCCGAGCACTTCGCCAGCGAACCGCGCACCATCATCCACATCGACATCGACCCTTCCTCCATCGGCAAGCGCGTCAAGGCCGATCTGCCCATCGTCGGCGACGTGCGCCACGTGCTCGCCGACTTCCTGCGCATCCTCGATGAAGAAGGCGTCACCGCCCCGAGCGAGGCGCTCGCCCCCTGGTGGGAGCGCATCGAACAATGGCGCGCCCGGCGTTGCCTCGCCTACGAGCAGCCGGCCGAAGGCCCGATCAAGCCGCAATACGTAATCGAGACGCTGTGGAAAGTGACGAAGGGCGAAGCCATCGTCACCTCCGACGTGGGGCAACACCAGATGTGGGCGGCGCAATACTACCGCTTCGATCACCCGCGCCGCTGGCTCAATTCCGGCGGCCTGGGCACCATGGGCGTGGGTCTGCCCTACGCCATGGGCGCGCGCTTCGCCCGGCCCGATGCGCCGGTCGTGTGCGTCACCGGCGAAGCCTCGATCCAGATGTGCATCCAGGAGCTCTCCACCTGCAAGCAGTTCCGCCTGCCGCTCAAGATCGTCAATCTCAACAACGGCTACCTGGGCATGGTGCGGCAGTGGCAGCAGCTCTTCCACGGCGGGCGCTATTCCGAATCCTACATGGACTCCCTGCCCGACTTCGCCGCGCTCGCCCGCGCCTATGGGCACGTCGGCATCCGCGTGGATCATCCCTCCGAGCTCGAACCGGCGCTCGAGCGCGCCTTCACCGAGCACGCCAACGAGCTCGTCTTCCTCGACGTTCTCGTCGATCCGCGCGAAAACGTCTATCCCATGATCCAGGGCGGCAAGGGGCTCACCGAGATGATCCTCTCGGCCGACGGCCTCTGACCCACGGCACAGGAACGAACGCCATGCGACACCTCATCTCCGTGCTGATCGAAAACGAATCCGGAGCGCTGTCGCGCGTGGCCGGCCTCTTCTCGGCGCGCGGCTACAACATCGAATCGCTCACCGTTGCCCCCACCGAAGACCCTTCGCTGTCGCGCATGACCATCATCACCACCGGCTCGGACGACGTCATCGAGCAGATCACCAAACAGCTCAACAAGCTCATCGAGACGGTCAAGGTGGTGGATCTGTCAGAAGCGCCGCACCTCGAACGCGAACTGATGCTGCTCAAAGTGCGCGCCACCGGCAAAGACCGCGAGGAGATGAAACGCATGGCCGACATCTTCCGCGCGCGCATCGTCGACGTCACCGACACCACCTATGTCATCGAACTCACCGGCAACCAGGGCAAGCTCGATGCCTTCATCCAAGCGATCGACCCCGCCCTGATCCTCGAAACCGTGCGTAGCGGCGTCTGCGGCATCGGCCGCGGCGAACGCGTTCTACGCGTCTGACACTCCCACGACCACGACGAAAAGGAAACGCCATGAAAGTGTATTACGACAAGGACGCCGACCTCTCGCTCATCAAGGGCAAGTCCGTCACCATCGTCGGCTATGGCTCGCAAGGCCATGCACATGCCCTCAACCTGCGCGACTCGGGCGTGAACGTCACCGTGGGGCTTCGCCGCGGCGGTAGCTCCTGGAGCAAAGCCGAAGCCGCCGGCCTCACGGTCAAGGAAGTGGGCGAAGCCGTCAAAGGGGCGGATCTGGTGATGATCCTGCTCCCCGACGAAACCCAGCCCGAAGTCTATACGCGCGACATCGAGCCCAACCTCAAGCAGGGCGCGGCGCTCGCCTTCGCCCACGGATTCAACATCCATTACAACCAGATCGTGCCGCGCGCCGATCTCGACGTCATCATGGTCGCGCCAAAAGGGCCAGGCCACACCGTGCGCTCCGAATACATCCGCGGCGGCGGCGTACCCACGCTCATCGCCGTGCACCAGGACGTCTCCGGCAAGGCGCGCGACTTGGCGCTCTCCTACGCCGCGGCCAACGGCGGCACCAAGGGCGGCGTGATCGAGACCACTTTCCGCGAAGAAACCGAGACCGACCTCTTCGGCGAACAGGCCGTGCTCTGCGGCGGCGCGGTGGAACTCGTCAAGATGGGATTCGAGACGCTGGTCGAAGCCGGCTACGCCCCCGAGATGGCCTACTTCGAGTGCCTGCACGAGCTCAAGCTCATCGTCGATCTCATGTACGAGGGCGGCATCGCCAACATGAACTACTCGATCTCGAACAATGCCGAGTTCGGCGAGTACACCACCGGCCCCGAAGTCATCAACGAGCACTCCCGCGCCGCCATGCGCCGCGCGCTCGAGCGCATCCGCAACGGCGAGTATGCCAAGCAGTTCATCCTCGAGGGCAAGCTCAACTATCCGAGCATGACGGCGCGCCGGCGCCTGAACGCCGAGCACCCGATCGAACAGGTCGGCGCCAAGTTGCGCTCGATGATGCCGTGGCTGGCCAAGAACAAACTGGTCGATCAGAGCAAGAACTAACGAACACCTCGAATAACCTACTGCGCGGCTCCATGGCGGCGTTCTCCGGTGCTCGGATGCTCGCCTATCTGGGTGATATGTCTCGCATCCTGCGCTCCGGGCGCCTTGCCCTGTAGCCGCTCGCGACGGTTCTTCGAGGTGTCGCCTTGGATATCAACCGCAGCGATAAGCGGCGTCGCACCCCTGCGGCGCCGCCTCCACCCACAGGCGCTCGCCGCGGGCGCACAGCCACGCATCCCCCAGGGGAAAACGCCATACCCCGCCTGAATAGTCCGCCGCCTGGCGCAATCCTTCTTCTAAACGCCGGTGGGTCGGCGGCAGGGCCGGCAGCCGCAGGGTTGCCCAGCGCACCAAATTCTTCTGCCGATGAACCGGCAACCGCAAAAACTCCGCCCAATCCCAGCCGCCCTGTGGATGACGCGCCCGCTCGTCGTCGAGTGCGGCCAGATCGTCCAGCCCCTGCTGCGCCTCGGCCATGGTTTCGGCGGTGCGCGCGAGCACCGCGCGCACGCCCGGCAACCTTTCCTCCAGCTGCGGCAGAATTTCCCCCCGCAGCCAGTTGCGGGTAAATGCCGCGCTCGCATTCGACGGATCCTCGACCCAGCGCACACCGCGTTCCCGCGCCCAGGCGATGAGCGCCTCCTTGGGCAGATCGAGGAAAGGGCGCAGCCACCACGGCGCCGCCGCCCCGGCCAGGGGCGCCGGAGCGATTCGCCGCATCGCCGCGAGCCCGGCCACTCCGGAACCGCGCAGGAAACGAAAGAGCACCGTCTCGGCCTGATCGTCGCGATGCTGCGCGAGCACCAGCGAATCCCCCGGCACGGCGGCGAGCGCCTGCAGACGCGCCGAGCGCGCCGCCGCTTCCAGCCCCTTGCCGGCCGGCTGCACGCGCACGTACGCCACCTGCAGTGGGACATCGACCGCGGCGCAATGCGCGCGCGCCGCCTCGACCCAGGCGTCGGCCTGAGCGAGGAGCCCATGGTGCACATGCACCGCCCTCAGTTCCAGCGGAAATTGGCCGCGCGCCGCGGCAAGCGCATGCAGCAGCACGGTGGAGTCGACCCCGCCGGAAAACCCCAGCACGAGCCGCAGCGGCCGCGAGGGCAGCCGCGCCGCAAGCGATTCGATCGCCTCGAAGATCGCCGCGGCGACCGGCTCGCGCTCAGGTGCGCTCGACGAAACGGCCATAGGAAGCCAGGCGCTGCTGGCGGCGCTCCACCAGCACCTCTGGCGCGAGCCCTTCGAGCTCGGCGAGCGCCTGCTGCAGATGTCCTTTGAGGATCTCGGCCGTCTTCTCCGGTTCGCGGTGCGCCCCGCCCACCGGTTCCGGCACGATGCCGTCGATCAGACCCAAGGACAAGAGCTTGGGCGCGGTGATGCCCAGGATTTCGGCCGCTTCGGGCGCCTTCTCCGCGCTCTTCCACAGGATGGAAGCGCAGCCTTCGGGCGAGATCACCGAATAAACGGCGTGCTGCAACATGAGCACCGCGTCCCCCACGGCGATCGCCAGCGCCCCGCCCGAGCCCCCCTCGCCGATCACGGTGACGACTACGGGCACGCGCAGCATGGCCATCTCGAAGAGGTTGCGCCCGATCGCTTCCGACTGTCCCCGCTCCTCGGCGTCGATTCCGGGATAGGCACCGGGCGTATCGACGAAAGTGAAGATCGGCAGGCCGAACTTCTCGGCCAGTTTCATCAAACGCAGCGCCTTGCGATAGCCTTCGGGCCGGGGCATGCCGAAATTGCGTGCGATCTTCTCCTTGGTGTCGCGCCCTTTCTGATGGCCGATCACCATGCACGGCCGCCCCTCGAAGCGCGCAAGGCCCCCGACGATCGCCTTGTCGTCGGCGAAATGCCTGTCGCCGTGCAGTTCCTCGAAATCGGTGAAGATGCGCTGCACGTAGTCGAGCGTATAGGGGCGCAGCGGATGGCGCGCCACCTGCGTCGTTTGCCAGGCATCGAGCCTGGCGTAGAGCTCCTCGAGCTGCTTGCGCGCCTTCTTCTCCAACCGCTCGATCTCCTCGCTGATGTCGACGGCGGAAGCGTCGTGCGCGTAGCGCAGCTCGCCGATCTTCTCCTCCAGCTCAGCCACCGAGCGCTCGAATTCGAGAAAGACCCGTTTCATCAGCTTCATCCCGACCTGAGAAGTGGGAATTTTACCCGAAGGCCGCCGCCGGGGCCCGAAAAAACGGAAAGGGTGCCCGAGCGCCCTTTCCCGACGGAAGAAAACCGGCGTTCGGCTCAATCGTCGCCGTTGAACACTCCGAGCAGATGCAGCAGGCTCGTGAAGAGATTGAAGATCATGACGTAGAGGGAGACGGTCGCGAGGATGTAGTTGGTCTCGCCTCCGCGCACGATCTGACTCGTTTCATAGAGGATCAGGGCGGACATGAGCAGCACGAACATCGCGGACACGGCCAGCGACAACCCCGGCATCTGGAAGAAAATCGCAGCGAGTCCGGCGAGGAAGGCGACCAGCACGCCCACGAAAAGAAACCCTCCCATGAAGGAGAAATCGCGCTTCGAGATCGTGGCGTAGGCCGACAGACCCAGGAAAATCGCCGCCGTACCGCCGAAGGCCTGCATCACGATCGCCGAGCCGTTGGGCAAGGCCAAGTAAGCGGAGAGGATCGGCCCGAGGGTGTAGCCCATGAAGCCGGTGAGCGCGAATACGGCGAGGATGCCACTCGCCCGGTTGGCGAGTTTGTGCACCAGAAACAGCAACCCGAAGTACCCCACCAAGGTGATGATGACCCCCGGATGCGGCAAGCCCAAAGCCATGGACACACCCGCCGTCAGCGCGGAGAAGGCCAATGTCAGCGCGAGCAGGACGTAGGTATTGCGCAGCACCGGATTGCTTACCGGCAATGCCGCACCCCGCGCCTGCGACAGGGGGATGGCTCGGGTTTGGGTGGAATCATTCCAGCGTTCGTCGATTCTTTGCATCGTACCCTCCTTCAAAATTTCGTTTCAGCGTACATGAATCACTCTGCTCCGCGCACCGAGAGCGCTGCCGCGCTTCGGGCGCCTCCCGACTGCCCGGCGCGAGGATTTCTTCACGGACGCTCAGACTGGCAGCGGCAGCGGCTGCGGCCGGGCGAAGCGTCGTTCGAGCACGCGCTGCACACGCTTCACCGCACGTTCGACTGCCAACTGCGCCACGCGTTCCGTGACCGCGAACACCACCTGCGGGCGGTGCCGCAGACGCATCTGCACCACGCAGCGCTTGGCCCATGCCCCGGTTTCGTCGCGCACGTCGACCAACTTCACCCGTGCCCAGGTCACCCGGTCACGGAAGCGGCGGATCGCTCCGGAAAAACGGTGCGCCAGCTCCTCCTTGTCGATCTCTTCGCACGTTTGGCCTTCGCAAACGAGTTCCAGTTTCATCATGAGCCTCCTTCTGCTGATCACAGCCTTGAAATTTTATTTTAGATCAAGCAGACTCAGATAAAATCAGAAAAAAATGCAAAAACTCTTCGGGAAATTCGAATGATCAGTCTGAAGCAACTCCATCATTTCTGGCTCGTCGGTCGCACGGGCAGCATCCAGCGCGCCGCCGA
>JAQUGB010000074.1 GCA_028684345.1 Tepidiphilus sp.
GGGTCGGCAAGCCGGGCGCAGAGCTCGGGGCCCACGCCGGCGGGCTCACCGGTAGTGATGGCGATCGGTTTCATTGCGCCTCCAGCGCATCGCGGCGGACCTCGACGAAGGCTTCGGCCCGTATCGTCTGCAGCCAGGCGTTGTAGGCTTGTTCCAGTTTCTGCCGGCGCAGCAACTGCCGGGCGTAGTTGCGGCGGTAGTCCTCCGAGGCGGTGAGCGGACGGCGCTCCAACACCTGGATCAGGTGCCAGCCAAAGGGAGTTTTCACCGGCTGGGAAATCTCGCCCGGAGCGAGCCGGTTCATCACTTCCTCGAATTGAGGCACGGTATCGCCGGGGCTGATCCATCCGAGGTCACCGCCCTTGAAGGCGGAGCCGTCGTCAGAGTTGGCCTTGGCGAGTTCGGCAAAATCGACGCCATTGACGATGCGCTCGCGCAGCGCGAGGAGCTTCGCTTTGGCTGCCTCGTCGTTGACCGCCTGATTGGTGCGGACCAGGATGTGGCGCACGTGAGTCTGCATCACGTTGCCGGCTTCCGCTTCGATGCGGCGCATCACGTCGGGATTGTTGGTCAGGAAGTGATCGATCTCGACGTCGGACACCGTCACCCGCCCTTCCATTTCACGGTCGCGCAGCCGGGCGATGGTCATCTCGCGGCGGATCTGCTCGCGGAACTGCTCGAAGGTGATGCCGTCGGCCGCGAGCGCCTGTTTGAGGACGTCGAGCGTGAGGTCGTTGCGCCGGGCGATGTCGTCGATGGCGCGATCGACGGCCGCATCGTCGATGGTGATCCCCATGCGCGTGGCCACCTGCAGCTGCAGTTTCTCCAGGACCATCTGCTCGAGCACCTGCTGGCGCAGCTCGTCCTCGGGAATCTGCACCCCTTGCCTGGCTACTTGCCGCTTGGCGCGCATCATGTACTGCTGCAGCTCGGTGGACGTGATTGGTTCATTGTTGACCACGGCCACGACCCGGGTGAGCTCGGCGGCGGCGGCAGAGCCTGCCCACAGCGCGAGCAGCAATAGCGCAGAGCAAAAAACCGCCGCGAGCAGCGGGAGCGAGCGTCGTTTCACTGCCATTACATTCCTCCGGAGGATCCGAACAGGGTGCTGGTGGCGGTGGGCGAGATCTTGCCGTAGCCTGGCACCGAGCGGCGCAGCAGCGTCTCGGGGTTGGAGCCAAGGCTCCCCAGGCCCGTGAGCTCGAGCTGCACGAAAAAGGAGGTGTTGTTGTCGTTCTCCGACAAGGCGTACCGGTGGAAGACGGTGCGCAGCACCCAGCAGCCGCCATCGTACTCGAGGCCGAGGATGGCCTCGGTGAGGCGCTCTTCGAGAATCGAGCGGCTAAGGCGCCCCACGCCGACCCAGCCGCGGGCAAGCGGCCACTGCGCCCCGATTCCCACGTCTTCGAGCAGATCGCGCGTATAGCGGTAGTCGAGATTGAGCACCCGCGCGAATCCGGCCTGATAGCGCACCCCTGCGTTGAAGCGCTGCGTCAGGTCTTCGTTGGGGTTGTATTGCCAGAACGATTTGAACTGCATCCGCCGGGTGAGATGCACATCGGCTTCGCCGAGGAAATCGGTGCGCCGGTCGATGATGGGGCTCTCGTCGGGCATGAGCACCTCCGGCGTCTCGAAATAATAGCGTTGCCCCAGCGTGAGCCGTAGCCGCTCCCAACCAGATTCGGCTTCGAGCAAGCGCGTGGTAACCGCCATGGTGACCTGGTCGGCATCGGAGATGCGGTCGTCGCCCACGTAGCGGTTCGAATAGAAGATCTGGGCAAAACCGTAGCCGAAGCGCGCGGTGTCGAAGAGCGGGATGTCATCCTGGCGGCGATAGGGGGTCTTCACGTAGAAGATGCGCGGCTCCAGGGTCTGGAGCCAGTCACGGCCAAAGAAGCTCGCGTCGCGCTCGAAGGCGAGCCCCATGTCGAGCGAGGCGATCGGAACGCTGCGATCGATGGACGTGCGTCCCCCCGCCACGGTCGGCTGATCCAGGTCATAGCTCGTGTAATGCCATTGCAGGCTCGGTTCGAAATGCCACCAGCTACGATATACCGGTAAAGAAACGGAGGGGTTGAGCACGGCCCGGTCGCCATCGACCCAGTTCATGCCGTAATTGCCGCGCGATCCGGCCTCGTCGTGGCGGAACTGGGTGTAGAGCGTGCGCAGCTTGAACTCGAGCCCGCCAGGCAATTCAACGGGCTGATGCCACAAGGAAAGCTCGGGCAGGCGCTGGTAGGGTTTGCTCACGTCGCGGTCAATCGTCTGATACTGCTGCATCCGCAAAGACCCGCCCCAGCCCGAGGGGTTCCGATAATTCAGCACCCCCTGCTGCACGAGATGGGCGGTAGAGGAAAGCTCGATGCGGTTACTCAGATCGTTGAAATAGTCCTTGTCGCTGACGCGGTTGAAATCCAGCCCGTACGACCATTCTGAACCGAGGCTTTGCTGGTGCTGAAATGAGGCGAGCGCCCGGTTACGGTCGGCCTCGCGGTCATTGGGCAAAATCTCGGCGCGAATCTGTCCCTGGTAGGAAGGCGTGAGGTAGCGGTATTCGCCCCCCAGCTGGAGGCCGCGCCGCGCGATCGCCCTCGTGGTCAGGGTCGCGTCGTAGTTGGGCGCGAGATTGAAGTAGTACGGCACGGCCACGTCAAAGCCGGAATTGGTCGACATGCCCACGCTGGGGGTGAGGAAACCGGACTTGCGTTCCCGCCCCAACGGAAATTCCGCATAAGGCGCAGCCAGGATCGTCGTGCCGTGGAACACCAGCGCCATGTTTTGCGCTTGGGCCTGGTTGCGGTCGTAGTCGAGTTTGAGCTCGTCGGCCTTTACGTACCAGGCCGGGTCGGGCGCCGCGCAGCTCGTCCAGGTGCCGTTGAGCAAGCGGTAGCGATTCTCTCCTTCGAAGAAGAGCTTCTCCCCGGCACCGTGGCCGGCGCGGCTCTGATCCTTGGCGTTCTCCGGCGGGTCGTAGCGATAGACCGGTTGTTCGATCTCGCCTTCCTTGGCGGTGACGTAGAGCCGGCCGCGCGGTCCTTCGACCTGAAAACCCTTGGCCGTGTCCTGGATAAACAGATTCCCTTCGCCGCTCGCCTCATCGGTGAGCTCATCGAAGCGCAGGCGATCGCCTTGAATGCGGAGGTTGTTACGCACGAGGATGGCATTGCCCACCGCTTCGACGGCGGCACCCCGCTCGCCGCGGATCTCGTCGGCCTCGACGATCGTCCCTTGGGGCAAGAGGGGGACCTCGACGCCGCTTGCCGTGTCGGTGGAGAGGCGGATGCGGGGGGCTTGCCGGGTTTGCGCCGCTGCAGGAGCCGCAGCGGGAGAAGAAGCCGGGGCGGGAAACGAGGCGGAAGAAGGGGATCTCGGCGGGGCAGCGACCGAAGGGGCCTGCTCCGGCGTCGCGGCAACCGGCTGAGAGGGAGCGGGAGCCGCCGCAGGGGGTTGGGACGCAGAGGAAGCGGCGGGTGGCGGCGAGCCTGCCGGCGGCAAGGGCTGGGCGTTTCCTGCCGCGGGCACGGGAACGACGGTGACCGCAGCGCCCGAAGGCGACGTTACCGGTGCAGCCGGAGCAGGCTTGGGCGCCGGCGGCAGGCCGAGGAGCTCCGGTTTCACGGGCAAGGGTGGCAAGGGCTGAGCGACCGCCTTGGCGCAGGGTAGGCTCCAGGCCAAGAATACCGCTGCCCAGGCGAGCAAGGTGAAATTTTCCCCGTCACGCAAAATCCTACTCCCCGGAAGTCACGGGCGTGCAGCCTCGGCTTTGTTAAAATCGTCCGCCATTGTACCGCAAGGACCTCGCCCTCATGGACCGCTTCACACGCCTGCACCGTTGGCTGACCGATCTCGGCATCGCCGCCGAACCCCGTCCGGCGAGCGCCGATGCGAGTTTTCGCCGCTACTGGCGCGTGGCGCTCCCCGAAGGCGGCACGCGCATCGTCATGGACGCTCCGCCCGACAAGGAGCCGCTCGGCCCCTGGCTCGCCGTACAGCGTCTGTTGTACGGGGCCGGCATCGCCGTGCCGCGCGTGGAAGCGGCCGAGGCGGCCGAGGGCTTCGTGCTGATGGAGGATTTCGGCGATCGCCCCTACGCCGGCAACGTCCCGCCGGAAGCTGCCCACGAGCGCTACGCCCAGGCCCTGGGGGCGCTCGCGGCGATGCAAGCCCTGCCGCGCCCGGATTGGCTGCCGGAATACGACCGGGAAAAGCTGCTCGCCGAACTGCGGCTCTTCCCCGAATGGTACCTGCGCCGCCACCTGGGCGTGACGCTCACGCCGAGAGAAGAAGAGAGGCTCGAGCGGCTCTTCGAGGCGCTCGTGGCGCGGGCACTCGCGCAACCGCAGGTCTTCGTGCATCGCGACTACCACAGCCGCAACTTGATGCTGCTCGACGAAGACCGCGGCCCGGTCGTGCTCGATTTCCAGGACGCGGTCTGGGGCCCCATCACCTACGACGCGGTCTCCCTCTTCAAGGACGCCTACGTCGATCTGCCCGAGGAGTTCGTGCTCGATCTGCTGGTGCGCTACTGGCAGGTAGCCAAGCGCCTGGGGCTGCCGATCCACGCCGAATTCGAAGCCTTCTACGCCGATTACGAATGGATGGGCGTGCAGCGCCACCTCAAGGTGCTGGGCATCTTCGCGCGGCTGGCGCATCGCAACGGCAAGACGCGCTACCTCGAAGACCTGCCGCGCGTGCGCCGCCATCTGCTGCTGACGAGCCGCCGCTACGGGGAACTCGCGCCGCTGCGCCGGCTCCTCGAGCGGCTGCATCCGGAGGATCTGGCCGTTGGCTACACTTTCTGAAGCCGCGCCGTTCGTGGCGATGATCCTCGCCGCGGGCCGCGGCGAGCGCCTGCGCCCGCTCACCGACACCTGCCCCAAGCCGCTGGTGGAGGTGGGCGGAAAGGCGCTCATCGACCACTGGCTCGACCGGCTCGCCGAGGCCGGTTGCCGCCGGGTCGTGGTCAATCCCTGCTGGCTCGGGGAGCGCATCGTCCCCCACCTGGAGCAGCGGCAAAGAAGCGCGATGGAACTTCTTTTCAGCCCCGAACCGGCGCCGGGCCTGGAGACGGCCGGAGGGGTGCGCCAGGCGCTGCCGCTACTCGATGCCGCATCCTTTCTCGTCGTCAACGCCGACGTCTACTGCCCGCTCGATCTGGCCGCCTTCGTGCGCCGCGCCTACCGGCAACTCGAAGCCGGGTTTCTTGCGCACCTGCTGCTCGTGCCCAATCCGGCGCACCATCCCGGGGGAGACTTTGCCCTGGGAGGGGATGCGATGGTGTATCCTGAGGCGGTAGATGCCCGGGGGGAGCCGCTCACCTTTTCCGGCATCGGTTTTTACCGCGCCGAACTCTTCCAGCCGCTGCCGGCGGGGGCGCGCGCACCGCTCGCGCCGCTCTTGCGCGCGGCGATGCGCGCCGGCAAGGTGAGCGGTGAGCGCCACGACGGCCTGTGGGTCGACGTCGGTACCCCCGAGCGCCTGGAATCATTGCGCCGCCAATTGTCGGCGGCAGGCAAGGAGCGCACTCCATGAATCCGGATTTTCCCGTCGGCCGCTACCACGAAGACCTCACCGCCTTCGCCAAACGCCGCGCGAGCCTGCTGGCGCAGCTCGAGACCGCCGGAGGCGGCGCGCTGTTGCTGCCCACCGCCCCTGAGCGCATGCGCAACGGTGGCACCGCCTACCCCTACCGTTTCGACAGTGACTTCTACTATCTCACCGGCTACCTCGAGCCCGATGCCTGGCTGCTGCTGCGCACGCACGAGGAACCGCGAAGCGTGCTCTTTTGCCGCGACCGCGATCCGGAAAAGGAACTGTGGGAAGGACGCCGCCTGGGGGTGGCCGCCGCTCCCCAGGCGCTGGGGCTGGAAGCGGCTTTTCCGCTCGCCGAGCTCGACGCGAAACTGCCGGAACTCCTTGCCGGAACCCCGGCGCTGTGGCTGCCGCTGGCGGAGCACGAGGAGATCGACGCCCGGCTGCGCCGGCTGCTGTCGGCCCTGCGCGCCAAGGCCCGCTTCGGCCCGCCGGCCCCGGCCACGCTGCACGACGCCCGCGCCCTCATCGCCCGCATGCGCTGCCTCAAGGACGCCTTCGAGCTCGAACTGATGCAACGCAGCGCGACGATCGCCGCCCACGCCCACCGCCGCGCCATGCGCATCTGCCGCCCCGGCGTGCACGAATACACGCTGGAAGCGGAGCTCATCGCCGAATTCCGCCGCCACGGCGCCCAAGGTCCTTCCTACCCTTCCATCGTCGCCGGCGGCGCCAACGCCTGCATCCTGCATTACACCGACAATCGCTCGCGGCTAAAAGCGGGCGAGCTCGTGCTCATCGATGCGGGCTGCGAATACGCCGGCTACGCTTCCGACATCACCCGCACTTTTCCCGTCGATGGGCGCTTCCGTCCGCCGCAGCGCCTGCTCTACGACCTCGTGCTCGCGGCGCAAGAGGCGGCGATCGCCGCGATCCGCCCCGGCGCCACCTTCGACGAACCGCACCAGGCCGCGGTGCGCGTGCTCACTCAAGGGTTGCTCGACCTGGGGCTCCTCTCCGGCTCGCTCGACGAAGCGCTCGAACGGCAGACCTACAAGCGCTTCTACATGCACCGCACGGGCCACTGGCTCGGCCTGGACGTGCACGACGCCGGCCCCACCCATGAGAACGGCCAGCCGGTGACGCTCGTGCCCGGCATGGTGCTCACGGTCGAGCCGGGGCTCTACGTGCCCGAGGCCGACGACGTGCCGCGGGACTTCTGGAACCTCGGCATCCGCATCGAGGATGACGCTCTCGTAACCGAGAAGGGGTGCCGGCTCCTCACGCGCGACGTGCCCGTCGCGCCCGAGGCGATCGAAGCGCTGATGCAGCACGAATCGGATTGACCGCAGGACCGCCCCCATGACACCACCCCCCTCTTCCTCCTCCGAAGTCGCCGTCGTCGGCGCCGGCCCCGTCGGGCTGACGCTCGCCCTGTGGTTGCATGAACTCGGCGGAGACGCCATGGTGTTCGACGCCCGCCCGCGCGCGCGGCTCACCGACGATGCCCGGGTTCTGGCGCTCTCACTCGGTACCTGGCGCCAGTTCGAGCGGCTGCAGCTCATCGAACACCTGCCCGCCACGCCGATCCGCACGATCCATGTCTCTCAGCACGGTTTCGGCCGCGTGCGGCTGGACGCGAAAACGCTGGGAGTGCCTTTCTTCGGCGCGGTCGTGCGCGCAGCCGATCTCATCGCGGCGCTGCTCGAGGCGGCACGGGCGCGCGGCATCCCGCTGCTGGACGAGACGCCGGTCGAGGAAACGCAAGCCCAGGACGAGCGCATCGCCCTCACCACGCCCCGAGGCGTCTTTCACACCCGGCTCTGCGCCCGCGCCGAGGGGCGGCTTGCAGCCGAGGCCGAGGGGATCGTGTCCCACGACTACGGCCAGAGCGCCCTCATCGGCTGGGTGCACGCCGAGGGACTCGCGCCGGAGAGTGCCGTCGAACGCTTCACGCCGCAAGGGCCTGCGGCGCTCCTGCCCGATCACGGCCAATGGACCTTCGTCCACGTGCTGCCGCACGGCGAAGCCGAACGGGCCGCCTCGCTGCCGGATGCGGACTATCTGCAATGTCTGGAACGCGCCTTCGGCAACCGCTGGCACCTGAGCGAAATCCACGGCCGCGCCCGCTATCCCCTCGTCCTGCGCTGGCGCCGCCGGCCCGTGGCCGAGCGTACCGTGTGGCTGGGCAACGCGGCACAGACCCTGCACCCGGTGGCCGGCCAAGGCTTCAACCTCGCCGCGCGCGACCTCGCCACCTTGGTGGAGCTGCTGCGCGAGGCCGAAGATCCGGGCAGCGCCTGGACGCTCGAGCGCTACGCCCGGCGCCGCGCCCCCGACCGGCGGCTCACCATCGGCCTCACCGACGGCTTCGCGCGCGGATTCCT
>JAQUGB010000075.1 GCA_028684345.1 Tepidiphilus sp.
TTCGAGCACGGCACGCTGGCGGCCTGGGTGGCCTTCTGCCGCAAACCGCTCGATGCCATCATCTTGGAAGTCGGCATGGGCGGACGGCTGGATGCGACCAACGTGTTCGATGCGGATGCCGCGATCCTCACCGGCGTGGCGCTCGACCATCAGGCCTATCTCGGGCCGGACCGGGAGGCGATCGGTCGCGAAAAAGCCGGCGTCTTCCGCCCCGAACGGCCGGCCATCGTCGCCGATCCGGTGCCGCCGCGCTCGGTGCTGGAGACGGCCGCCGCGCTCGGTGCCGAGCTCTACCGCCTCGGCGTGGACTTCGGCTACGACGGCGACCGCCAGCAGTGGCGCTGGTGGTCGCGCGCGGCGGGCAACCGCGGCGGTCTGCCCTATCC
Source organism: Tepidiphilus sp. (assembly GCA_028684345.1). Taxonomy (GTDB): domain Bacteria; phylum Pseudomonadota; class Gammaproteobacteria; order Burkholderiales; family Rhodocyclaceae; genus Tepidiphilus. The sequence continues at coordinate 387 of JAQUGB010000075.1, forward strand.
GGCGCTGCGCGGAGTCAATCAGCTGATGAACGCATCGGCGGCGCTGATGGCGCTCACCTGCCTGCGCGATCGCCTGCCGCTGGCGATGCAGGCGGTGCGCGAGGGCCTGATGACGGTGGAACTGCCGGGGCGATTCCAGGTGCTGCCGGGCCGCCCGAGCGTGATCCTCGACGTCGCGCACAATCCGCAGGCCGCGGCTGTGCTCGCCGAGAACCTCGCCGCCATGCCGGGCTACCGTCGTACCTTGGCCGTGGTCGGCATGCTCGCCGACAAGGACGTAGAAGGGGTGGCGCGGATACTCGCGAGCCGGGTCGATGCGTGGTTCGCCGCCGGTCTGCACGGCCCGCGCGCGCTCACGGCCGAGGCGCTCGCCGCGCGATTGGAGTCCGGCGGCGTGGCGACTCAGGGAACCTTCTCTTCGGTGACAGAAGCCCTCGCCGCAGCCCAAGCGCAGGCCCGTGACGATGATAGAATCGTCGTGTTCGGCTCTTTTCTCGCGGTGGCCGATGCGCTGCGTGCGCTGCACGTCCAGGACACGGAATCACGGTGACGACCCAGGAAGAAACTCTCGAGCGGTTGCGCAGGATACGGCGGCGTTTCGTTGGCGCGATCGTCCTGCTGTTGGCTGCGCTCATCACGCTGCCTCTGGTGATGGAACAGGAGCCTCGAGGACCGAGGGATCCGGTCGAGGTACGGATTCCTTCCCGCGAGCAAGCGCCCGATTCTTTGCCGCTGCCCGAGGCTAGTCCCGATGCGATATCGGAACGTGTTTCCGAATCCTCTCCGCTGCCGGAAGTCGAGCGCGCCGAGGTGTCCATCCCGCTGCCAACGCCTCTGATCGGGCAAGAACCTCCTTCCGCCCGAGATCCTCTGTCGCAGCAGACGACATCCGCTCCTGCGCTCCCGCAAACGGAGGGGGGGGCACTTCGATCCACTGCGCCGCCCGAGCCGCCTAAGCCGGTGACCGAATCCAGTCCGGTGCCGACCGTCAAATCCGATACCTTGCAGGAAAAGGCGCGTGCACTCGCCGCCTTGGAGGGCGTATTGAAACCAGGACAAAAGCTGCCTGGGTATTGGGTGGTGCAGGCCGGTGCTTTTCGCGATGGAAGCAAGGCGAAGCAGGTGGCCGGGCAGCTGCGCGCTGCCGGGCTCGAAGCCTTCGTCGAAAACGGCGCCGATGGCTGGTATCGCGTGCGCATCGGTCCTTTCGTGCACGAATCCAAAGCCCATTCTGCCAAGGCGATCGCCGAGCAGCAACACTTGAGCCCTCGCGTGGTGTACGTCGCCTCGCCATGAACGGTTTCGATTACGCGGTAGTCGCAGTGATCGGTATTTCACTGCTCGTGGGCGCTTGGCGTGGCGGCGTCTCCGAGCTGCTGTCGGTGATGGCATGGGTCGTGGCGATCGTCTTGGGGTGGGTGTTCTGTTGGCCGATCGGTCAGGTTTTCTATGCGCGCTGGTTCAGTGATCCTTTGCTGCAGCGCGTCTTGGGCTTCGCGACGATCTTTCTCGCCGTGTTCATGCTGGCGGCACTGATGCGCTACGCCCTGCGCGAACTGTTGCGTGCCGTCGGCCTAGGGGGGGTAGACCGCGTGTTCGGTGCGGTTTTCGGGGTGGTGCGAGGTGTGACGGTGGTGTTGTTGTGTACGGCGGCGCTGCTGGCGGTCGGCGTCCAGGAAGCCCCGTGGTGGCGACAATCGAGCACCGCGCCGTGGATCGTCGCAGCCTTGCAACGCTTGGAGCCGTGGTTGCCGCGAGGCTTGATCGAGAAATTGCCTTTGCCTAGGGAGATCATTTGAATGTGCGGAATCCTCGGGGTGGTTGCCCATCAGCCGGTCAACCAGCTCCTGTATGATGGATTGATGGTGCTGCAGCACCGGGGGCAGGATGCGGCGGGCATCGCCACCGGCAGTGACGACCGCTTCTACATGCACAAGGGGCCGGGACTGGTGCGCGACGTCTTTCGCACGCGCAACATGCGCAGCCTCGTGGGCAACTGGGGTATCGGCCACGTGCGCTACCCCACGGCGGGCGATGCCTGCAATCCGGCCGAAGCGCAGCCCTTCTACGTCAATTCGCCTTTTGGTCTACTGCTCGCGCACAACGGCAATCTCACCAACGGCGAGGCGCTCAAGCGCGAGATCTTCGAGACCGACCTGCGCCACATCAACACCAATTCAGACTCCGAGATTCTGCTCAACGTCTTCGCCCACGAGCTCGCGGCTGCCGCCAAAGGAGCGAGACCGGACGACGAGGCGGTGTTCGCGGCGGTCCGGGGCGTGCATCGGCGCTGCCGCGGCGCCTACGCGGTGGTGGTGATGATCGCCGGTTACGGCCTGCTCGCCTTCCGCGACCCCTACGGCGTCCGTCCGCTCGTCTTCGGCCGCAACGACACGCCCTCAGGGACGGAGTGGCTCGTTGCTTCCGAGTCGGTCGCGCTCGATACGCTGGGGTTCCGTCTCGTGCGCGACGTCGCCCCGGGCGAGGCGATCCTCTTCGGCATCGACGGCACGATGCGCGCGCGCCAGTGCGCCGATGACCCGTTGCTCGCGCCCTGTCTCTTCGAATTCGTCTATCTGGCTCGCCCCGATTCGGTGATCGACGGGGTGTCGGTCTATGAGGCGCGCGTGAAGATGGGCGAATACCTCGCCGAGCGTTTCCGCACCCGCTTTCCGCACACGCGTATCGACGTGGTGATCCCCATCCCCGATTCCAGCCGTCCGGCGGCGCTGGAAATGGCCACCCGTCTGGGGCTGCCCTACCGCGAGGGGTTCGTCAAGAACCGCTACATCGGCCGCACCTTCATCATGCCGGGGCAGACGGTGCGCAAGAATTCCGTGCGCAAGAAGCTCAACGCCGTGCATCAGGAATTCCGCGGCAAGCGCGTGTTGCTCGTCGACGACTCCATCGTGCGGGGTACCACCAGTCGCGAGATCATCCAGATGGCGCGCGACGCCGGTGCCGTGGAAGTCTTTCTCGCCTCGGCGGCTCCGCCCGTGCGCTACGCCAACGTCTACGGGATCGACATGCCGAGCCGCCGCGAGCTCATCGCCGCCTACTGCGACGAGGAAGAAGTCCGCCGCCAGATCGGCGCCGACGGGCTGCTCTATCAGGAACTCGAAGATCTCAAACGCGCCATCCAGAGCGTCAATCCGGCGATCCGGCGCTTCGAGTCTTCCTGCTTCGACGGCCGCTACATCACGGGCGACGTTACGCCCGAATACCTCGAACGGATCGAACGGCGCGGCGACGCACCGGCTGCTCTGTCCGAGCGCGAAGACAGCGAGGGAGCGGCCCAGCTCGATCTCAACCTGCCCCTCGACCAGGACGCATGAAAGGACGGTCATGAACGACGACAAGGGCCTGGGCACGCGCGCGGTGCGCGATGGCGTGCTGCGTAGCCAATTCGGCGAGCATGCCGAAGGGCTCTATCTCACTTCGAGTTTCGTTTTCGCCGACGCAGCGCAAGCGGCGGCGCGCTTTCTCGAGCAGGAAGAGGGCTATACCTATAGCCGCTTCACCAACCCGACGGTGAGCATGTTCCAGGAGCGGCTCGCGAGCCTCGAAGGTGCCGAATCCTGCATCGCCGCGGCTTCGGGCATGGCGGCGATTCTGTGCACGGCCATGGCCTTCGTCTCCCAGGGTGAGGAAATCGTGGCCGGGCAGGGGCTCTTCGGCGCCACGCACCAGCTTTTCTCGGCGATCCTGCCGCGCTTTGGCATCACCACGCGCTTCGTCGATCTGAACGATGCCGCGGCCCTGGAGGCGGCGCTCACGCCACGCACCAAGCTCGTCTTCTGCGAGACGCCCAGCAATCCGCTCATGCAGCTCGTCGATCTGGCCGCGCTCGCCGAACGGGCGCACCGGGTCGGCGCCTTGCTCGCCGTCGACAACACCTTCTGCACCCCCATCGGGCAGCGGCCGCTCGCCCTGGGGGCGGATCTCGTGATCCATTCGGCCACCAAATACCTCGATGGCCAGGGGCGGGTGCTCGGCGGAGCGGTGCTCGGCGCGCGTTCCCTCATCGACCTCGTCTATCGCTTCCTGCGCACGGCAGGTCCGAGCCTTTCGCCCTTCAATGCCTGGGTGCTGGTGAAGAGCCTGGAGACCTTGCCGTTGCGGGTTCGTGCGCAGAGCGAGGCGGCGCTCGCGCTCGCGCGCTGGCTCGAGGGGCATCCGAACGTGGCGCAGGTGCTCTATCCTTGGCTCGAATCGCACCCGCAGCACGTGCTCGCGCGGCGCCAGCAGAAACTCGGGGGCGGCGTGGTGAGTTTTCGGGTGCGCGGCGGGCGCAGTGAGGCCTGGCGCGTGATCGATTCCACCCGGATATTCTCCATCACCGGTAACCTCGGAGACGTCAAATCCACCATCACGCACCCGGCGAGCACCACGCACGGCCGCCTGGCGCCGGAAGTGCGCGCGGCCATGGGCGTGGGCGAAGACTTGCTGCGCCTCTCGGTCGGCCTGGAAGAGGTCGAAGACCTGAAAGCCGACCTCGCCCGCGGGCTGGATGCGCTCGGGGGTAGGATTCAGCCGGTGGCGAGATTCAGAGGTTCCCCGGATGCGAGCGGCACCGATTTGTCGTAGAGCGTCTCTGGGGCGATGTCCAGTCCTCCAGGCCAGCAGACGGTGCCGAGCCCCACGTGGGCCAGCCGAAATTCGTCCCACCGTTTCAGGCGGGTAAAAATGCCACGTTCGAGATAGGGGCGAGCGTCGAAGAGACGATGACTGCCATCGTCGAACCAGAGCTCGAGCGTGAAGTTCTCGTGCGGGATGACGCGGACGACCGATTCCATGGCAGATCCTCAACGCAAGGGGTCGATGGGAAAAAGCGCTTGGCCGTTGATGGCGAGTTCCCAATCGGCCAAGAGATCCTCTCGATGGATTTCGATCCATGCTTGGACGAGCCGGGCTTTCGTTGCCGGGAAATCTCCGCTCAACAATGAGCCGTCGAGGATGGAGAAAGCGGCTTCCATTCCCTGGTATTTTGCGTGGATGTGGGGAAGTTTGTGCCGCTCGTCGTCGAAAAAGTACATGTTGATGAGGATGCCGTAAAAGAGGCTGATCGTCGGCATGGCATCCTCAGCGGTGTTCGACCCTGGCCGGCGTCACGCCGCGCCAAGTGGCGCCTTCGGGGCCGATCTCCAGCCAGCGGGCGGTATCGTGCCATTCGGGCAGCACCCAGCGCTCGCGCGTCTCGCCCGCGATCGAGTAGCGGTGCACGGCGCAGCGGTGGGTGTGGCCGTGGAGCAGCACCGCGGGGCGGCAGGCTTCGAGCCAGCGGCGGACTTCTTCCTCATTGACGTCGATCGGCGCTTCCAGCCCACCCTGGTAGGCACGGCTCTGCTCGCGCGAGCGCTGGGCGAAGGCGATGCGCGCCGGCAGCGGCTGGGCGAGGAAGGCGGCCTGGGCGGCGGGCTGCCGCGCCTGGGCGCGCCAGGCTTGATAGGCGTGATCGTCGGTGCATAAGAGGTCGCCGTGGGTGAGCGCGAAGGCTTGCCCGGCGATCTCCACCGCCACCGGATCGGGCAGCATTTCCCAGCCGGCACGCGCGGCGAAGACCTCGCCCACGAGGAAATCGCGGTTGCCGGCAAGGAAGTGGAACGCGACTCCGCGCGCGCGGGCCGCGGCGAAGGCGCCGACGAGCGTCTCCACCACCGGGTGCGTCCAGTCGTCGCCGATCCAGAATTCGAAGATGTCGCCCAGGAGGAAGACGGGTTCTTCCGCCGGGCGCTTGGCGAGCCATTCGAGAAAGGCGTGCAGGCGCGGCGTATCGCGGTCGATGTCGAGGTGCAGGTCGGAGACGAGCGCGGCGCGCGGCAGGCGCAGGCGCGGCGCCTCGAACGCCGGTAGCGCCGTCATCGGATCACCTCGGCGTGCTCGATCACTACCGGCTCGAGCGGTACGTCGCGGTAAGGGCCGACGGTGCCGGTCTTCACCGATTTGATGGCGTCGACCACCTCCATGCCCTGTACGACTTTGCCGAAGACGCAGTAGCCCCAGCCCTGGACGGTGGGGGCGTGGTAGTCGAGGAAGTCGTTGTCGGCGACGTTGATGAAGAATTGCGCCGTGGCCGAATTTGGATCCTGAGTGCGGGCCATGGCGACGGTGCCGCGTAGATTCTTGAGGCCGTTGTCGGCCTCGTTGGGGATCGGCGCGCGCGTCGGTTTTTGCTTCATGTCGGCGGTGAGCCCGCCGCCCTGGATCATGAAACCGTCGATGACGCGATGAAAGATGGTGCCGTCGTAGTGGCCGCTCTCGACGTAGGCGAGAAAATTCTCCACCGTCTTGGGCGCTTTGGCGGCGTCGAGTTCGAGCACGATGTCACCGCGGTTGGTGGCGAGCTTGACTTGCACGGCTTGGGCTCCTTGGGCGAAGGAAAGGGTGGAGAAGGTGCAGGCGAGAAGCGCCGTGAGCAGGGCGCGGCGCGCTCGGTTCAGGGCAGAGGTCGATCGGAGCATGGACGCTCTCCTGGGCTAAGGTAAGGCGATGCGCACGACCCGGTGCGCGGCTGCATGGCGGCGTTTTCCGCTTCCCGGATGCGCGCCGTCGATGCGATGTGGCGGGCTTCCCATGCTGCGGGCGTCGCGTCCTGTAGCCGGTCGCATGAGTTTTTCGCGGCGCGCCACGTTCATTGGGCCTCGCCGGTGAAGAATTCGCGCATGCGGTCGAACCAGGATTTGCTGCGCGGGTTGTGGCGCTCGGCATTCTCGCGGGCGATCTCCTCGAATTCGCGCAAGAGTTCTTTCTGCCGCTCGGTGAGATTGACCGGTGTCTCTACCACCACGTGGCAGAGCAGGTCGCCCACGCCCTGGTTGCGCACGTTGCGGATGCCTTTGCCGCGCAGGCGGAAGACCTTGCCCGTCTGTGTGCCCGGCGGGATGCGCAGCTTGGCGATGCCATCGAGCGTGGGGACGTCGATTTCGCCGCCCAGCGCCGCGGTGGTGATGGAGATGGGCATCTCGCAGTGCAGGTCGTCGCCCTCGCGCTGGAAGATGGGGTGGGGCTTGATGCGGATCTCGACGTAGAGATCGCCCGGCGGGCCGCCGTTGATGCCGGCTTCTCCATAGCCGCTCTGGCGCAGACGCATGCCGGTGTCGATGCCGGCGGGAATCTTCACCTCCAGCGTGCGCGTTCGCCGCACGCGTCCGGCGCCGCCGCAGTCGGGACAGGGATCGGCGACGATACTGCCGCTGCCGTGGCATTCGGGGCAGGTCTGCTGAATGGAGAAGAAGCCTTGCTGCATGCGCACCTGGCCGACGCCGCCGCAGGTGGGGCACACCCGTGGCTGCGTGCCGGGGCGAGCGCCGGTGCCGTGGCAGGTGTCGCAGGTCTCGGTGGTGGGGATGCGGAGGGTCTTGGTGGTGCCGTGGGCGGCCTCTTCGAGCGTGATCTCGAGCTGGTAGCGCAGATCGGCGCCACGATAGACCTGGGAGCGGCCGCGCCGGCCGCCGCCGAAGAG
>JAQUGB010000076.1 GCA_028684345.1 Tepidiphilus sp.
CACCTACCTCAAGCGCCTGCCGCTCGACGAGTTGAAGATCGATCAGTCCTTCGTGCGCGACGTGCTCACCGACTCCAACGATGCGGCCATCGCACGCACCATCGTGGCGCTCGCCCACAGCCTGGGGTTGGAGGTGATCGCCGAGGGGGTGGAGACGTCGGAGCAATGGAAATTCCTCGCCGAACTTGGGTGTCCGGCTTACCAGGGCTACTATTTCGCGCGACCCGTGCCGATCGAGCGTTTCGAGGAGACCTTGCGCGAGTTCCTCCTCGTCCAGCGGGAAGTCGGCCTGCCGACGGATTCGGGGCGCTAAGCGTCCTTGCGGCGGTAGGTGACGATCTGGTAAGGGGTTTCGTCGTTCGGATCCGCCTCGGGGCGTTCGCGGCCGACTTCGGCGAAGCGCCTCCGGTCCCATTCAGGGAAGAACGCATCCCCCTGAGGCTCGGCGTCCACTTCTGTGATCACCAGGCGATCGGCAAACGGCAGTGTCTGGCGATAGATCTGCGCTCCGCCGATCACGAAGACCACCGGCTCAGCCTCGAGCGCCGCCCGCGCGGCTTCGAGCGAGGGATAGACTTCCGCGCCGGGGGCCGTGAAAGAGGGATCGTGGCTCACCACCACGTTGCGGCGATCGGGCAGGGGGCGACCGAGCGATTCCCAGGTCTTGCGCCCCATGAGCACCGCGTGCCCGGTGGTGAGGCGGCGGAAGTGCCGCAAGTCGGATTTCAGCCGCCAGGGAAGCGCCCCATCGCGGCCGATCACGCCATTTCGCGCCACCGCGGCGACGATCACCCACTCGCTCATACGGCCACCGGCGCGGGGATGTGCGGATGCGGCTCGTAGCCTTCCAGCGTGAAGTCTTCGTAGCGGAAGGCGAAGAGATCGGTCACTTCCGGGTTGAGCTTCATCTTGGGTAGCGGCCGCGGCTCGCGGCCAAGCTGCAGCCGGGCCTGCTCCAGGTGGTTGAGGTAGAGATGGCAATCTCCCCCCGTCCAGATGAACTCGTGCGCCTCATAGCCGCAGACCTGGGCCACCATCAGGGTGAGCAGTGCATAGGAGGCGATGTTGAACGGCACGCCGAGAAAGACGTCGGCGCTGCGCTGGTAGAGCTGGCAGGAGAGCCTGCCCTCGGCGACGTAGAACTGGAAGAGCGCGTGGCAGGGCGGTAGCGCCATCTGGTCCACCTCGGCCGGATTCCAGGCCACGACCAGGTGGCGGCGCGAATCCGGATTCGTCTTCAGCCCTTCGACGAGGCGGGCGATCTGGTCGATGCTGCGTCCGTCCGGCGCCTCCCAGCGCCGCCATTGCTTGCCATAGACCGGCCCGAGCTCGCCGCGCTCGTCGGCCCACTCGTCCCAGATCGTCACGCCGTGCTCGCGCAGGTACGCCACGTTGGTGTCGCCGCGCAGAAACCACAGCAGTTCGTGGATGATCGATTTGACGTGCAGTTTCTTGGTGGTGAGCAGCGGAAAGCCTTGGCGCAGATCGAAGCGCATCTGCCAGCCGAAGACCGACAGGGTGCCGGTTCCGGTGCGGTCCGCCTTGCGGGTGCCGTGCTCCAGGATGTGCCGCAGGAGGTCGAGGTAGGGTCGCATTGCCGTGTCGGAGGAAAAAATCGACCCTTATTCTAGCGCAGCTGCGCGGCGGCAACACCGCCGTCAGGGTTTATCCTCGGGTGAGTCGGTGTTATTCTTTCCTGCGTCGGCATGCCCCTTTTCAGGAACGGAACATCCATGCACAACGTAGAGCTCTACCGGGACGATGCCCATCTGTGCGTGCTGCTCAACGAAAGCGAGGAGCTCGATGAGGGCGGCATCCACTCCAACCAGTTCCTCATCCTGCATCAGGAGTTCGGCGTCCTGCTCGATCCCGGCGGCTTCGGGGTGATGGCCGACGTGCTCGAGGCCATGCTCACCTACTGCGAGCCGGAGCAGATCCGCTACATCGTCTTGTCGCACCAAGACCCGGACATCGTGGGCGGCCTTGCCTCCTGGCTCGAACTCACGCGCGCCACCGTGCTCATCTCGCGCCTGTGGACGCGTTTCATCCCTCATTATGGCCTTCCGAACACCGATCGTATCGTCGCCATCCCCGATACCGGCGCCCAGATCGATCTTGGAACCTCCGCCGTTCTCGACCTGATTCCGGCGCACTTCCTGCATTCCGAGGGCAACTTCCAGGTCTACGATCCGCGGGCGAAGATCCTCTTTTCCGGCGACGTGGGGGCTTCGGAACTGAGCGGTGCCGAGACGCAGACCTTCATCGAGGATCTGGCGCCGCATCTGCCCCGCATCGAGGGGTTCCATCGCCGCTACATGGCGAGCAACCGCGCCATCAAAGCGTGGAGGGAAACCTTGGGCGAGCGGCCGGTCGAGCTGCTGGCGCCACAGCACGGGCCGGTCTATCGCGGCGCTGCCGTTGGCCAGTTCCTCGGCTGGCTCGAGGGGCTCGAATGCGGCGTCGATCTCCTGCAGCCCGGGGGAGTGTTTCGGCGATGAACCGTTTCATTCCCCCCGATCTCTTGCGTCTGCGGCGCGATAGCCTGCGAGCGATCACCGGTATCCTCGAGCATGAGACCCGTTTCCGTCTCGGGTTTTCGGCCATGGCGGCTGCACTCGAGCGCGCCCATCGCCGTCTGGCGGCGACGCTCGAGAATCCGCCGGTCGAAGGAACGGCCGAGGCGGAATCTCCCCGCTCCCGGCTTGCCCGCCTCGACCGTATGGTCGGTCTGCTCCACGAGCTCCTCGACCAGGATGGGCGGGCCCAGACCGAGGCCATCGTCTCCTTGCTGCACCACTTTGAAGCAGCCAGCGCCGAACTCACCCAGACCCTGGTGGAGAAGGAGCTCATCGACCGGCAGCGCGCCGTGCTCGAACGCATCATCTTTTCCTATGAGCGCATCTCCCAATGGATGGAGTTCCTCAAGGAGATCCTCACCGATTTTTACCAGATCTTTCCGTTCGATGCGTTCTTCGTCGCTTTTGCCGAGAACCACGGGCTGACGCTCAAGGTCTTCCACCCTGCGGCGCTGGAATCGGCCATGCGAGAGCAGCTCTTGCATCGCGTCTCGCAGCACGTCCTCGCTTCCCTGGGTCAGCCTCCCGATGCGGCGTTTGACATCGAAGAGCATTTCCTCACGACCCAACCCGCCGAGGCGAAGCCGGTCGAATCGATGATGTTGATCACCGAGCGGGTGCCGGAGCGGCACACCAAGCTCGTCGGCATCCTCGGGGCGGCCTTCGGCGTGCATGAGAAGCTCTCGCCGCAGGAAGAGGCGGTGATCCGCTCGCTTCTGGCGATCGTCGTCATCGTGGTCGGCTCCAGCCGCGCGTTGGGGCAGTCGCTCGCCGAGCTCGAATACTATTCGCTGCACGACCCCCTCACCAACCTCTACAACCGGCGGCATTTTCTCTCCATGCTGCAGTACGAGATCACGCGCAGCGAGCGCCACCAGCACGAATTCTCTCTGCTGATGGTCGATCTCGACGATTTCAAGGACGTCAACGACACCTTCGGCCATCCCGTGGGCGACGAAGCCTTGTGTCAGGTAGCCAATCACCTCAAGGGCAGCGTGCGCCCGGGCGATCTCGTCTGCCGCATCGGAGGCGACGAATTCGTCATCCTCTTGCCGGAGACGGGCAAAGAAGAAGCCAAACGCCTTGCCCGTACCATCCGTGACCGTCTGCGCGAGCATCCCGTCCACGCTTCCCAGCTTGAATTCCATCTCACGGCCTCCATTGGCATCGTCACCTATCCCGCCGACGGAGCCAATCAAAACGATCTGATGACCCGGCTCGACTTCGCCGCCTATGAAGCGAAGAAACGGGGCAAGGACGGCGTCTTTCACTACAGCGACATCGACCGCGGCGAGGAAGTGCAGCGCATCGCCCAGCACCGTCGCCAGGAAGCGGAGGTCGTGCGTGCCGCTTTACGCAAGGGGCGCATCGTCCCCTATTTCCAGCCCATCATCGAAACGGGAAGTGGCCGGGTCGTCGCCTACGAGGTGCTCGCGCGTCTCATCGCCGATGATGGCGAGATCGTCTCCGCCGCCCGCTTCATCGACGCCATCGAAAAGTACGGCATGGGCCGGGAGCTCGATCGTCGCATGATCTCTGCCGCGCTCGATGCCCTGCGCCGTTTGCCGCCGACGGCAAACGATTCGGCCCCGCTGCTCTTTCTCAATCTCTCGGTGCAGGAGATCCAGAATCGCAACGTACTGACCTTTGCCTCCCGCCTTTGTTATCAGTGGGAGATCGACCCTCATCGCATCGTCTTCGAGCTGCTGGAGCGCGATGCCATTTCTGACATGGAAAAGATCCGCCGTTTCCTCTCCACGTTACGCAAGAAAGGGTTTCGCTTTGCGCTGGATGATTTCGGCAGTGGCTACAACTCCTTCCACTACCTGCGCGAGCTGGAATTCGATTTCGTCAAGATCGACGGTGCCTTCATCCGCGGCATCGAGCACTCGAAGACCGACGAAGCGCTGGTGCGCAACCTCGCCCGCCTGTGCCACGATCTCGGCATCCAGACGGTGGCCGAATTCGTCGAGAGCCAGAAACTGCTCGAGAAGATCAAGGAGCTTGGCGTGACCCATGCGCAGGGGTATTACATCGGCCTTCCTCGGCCGGATATCCTACCGCCCGCAGGGGTGGATGCTTCGGCAGAATGAATGCGCCCCGGCTCGGGGCCTATGGTGAATCTGCTGCGCGACGGTTGCTTCACCGGCGCTCAGGTCGAGGCGTGCATCGTCTCTTTCGCATGGACCTTGCGCTCCCGCCAGATGAGATGCAGATTTCGGGCGTAGATGAAAAGGCCCGTGAGCTGGCCGATGATGAAGACGGGATCGGCGCGGTAGATGGCATAGGCAAGCAGCGTCGCCCCGCCGGCGAGGCTGAAGTACCAAAACGCGAGCGGCATCACGCTGCGCCGTTGCCGTTCGCTGGCGAGCCATTGGACGAGAAAGCGCATCGAGAAAAGCGCCTGACCGAGCAGGCCGATACCGAGCCAAATAAAGTCGAGATTCATTTTTGCCCTCCATTTTGCGAGGAAAAAGGTAAGCGGCGTCGATGCAGGAGCCACCACACGCCGAAAAGATCGACCAGACCGACCCAGAGGCGATTACCGATGCCGTATTTCGACGTGCCGTGCCGCCGCGGTCGATGGTGCACCGGCACTGAGACCACGCGCCCGCCCTCGCGTCGCACCAGAGCGGGAAGGAAACGATGTAGGTGATCGAAGTAGGGCAGGCGCAGGAAGCGCTCGCGCCGGATGAGTTTCACGCCGCAGCCGCTGTCGGGCACGCCATCGTGCAGCAGGGCCGAGCGAACCGCATTAGCGATGCGCGAGGATAGCCGCCGAATCCACGTGTCGTGGCGATCGACGCGGTGGCCGATGACCATGTCCGGTGGGTTTGGCTCCTGCTGCACCAGGGTCCAGAAACGCCACAGATCGGCCGGATCGTTCTGTCCGTCGCCGTCGAGCGTGCCGATCCATGCTCCTTGTGCAGCGAGCGCCCCGGTGAGCAGCGCCGCGCTTTGACCGGCATTGCGCTCATGGCGCACCACGTGCGAGTTCGGCCCCTTCTGGGCGCAGAGGTCTTGCAGCACGGCAAACGTGTCATCGGTGCTCGCGTCGTCGACGAAGATCACCTCGAAGTCGAGCTTGCCGCCGAGCGCGGCTTGGATTTCGTCGGCGAGGGTGGCGACGTTGTCGCGTTCATTATGTACAGGAATGACGATGGAGAGGTCCATGAAGTTCATTCCGACGCGTCGTCGGCCTCGTCGTTGGAAGGGTGGGTGGATGCGTCGCCGGAAACCGACATGACGTCGGAGGCGGCGACCACGAGTAGAATCCGGCCGCGGTAGGGTTGCTGAAAAACCGGCGCAGCGAATTCAGAGGGCGGGGTGTTGGCGAAAGTCTCGATGATCAACCCATGAGGATGGTCTTTGGCCCAGGCGTGCAGACTCGACCAGGAAATCTCTTCGATCGGTTGCGTCAGACGACCGTAGAAATGAAATTGGTCGTAGTATTTACCGACGAAACCCACCGGGCGCCCCTCGGCCTGAGCTTGGGCGATGAAGCGGCTCGTAGGACGTACGTCGTAATAAGGAGCTGCGGCACGACCCAGCCCCAGAGCGAGGATCACGAGCGACAGGACGGTGGCGCCCGCGAGCGACGATACCCTCGAATACAGCGTGCGCCTGGGAGCCAGCCAGCCGAAAAAGGCTACGGCGGCGAGCGCAGGGATCGGCCACCAAGCGCTTTCGGCAATGACAGGGGGAAGATGAGCCGGGGGCCGCAGACGAAGGAAGAGGAGCGCCGTTGCCGCGAGGAACGGCAGAAGCAAGGGGAAATGGTCGAAACGGGTGGCAAGTATCCCCCGCATCGCGAGGGTGCGCGCGAGCAGGAGCGATACGGCCGGGAAGAGCGGCAGGAGGTAATGGGCTTGTTTGCCGCTGATGGCGCAGAACGCGACGAACGGGACCACTGCCCAAGCCAAGAGAAAGCGCTGCGCCGGGTCGGTTCGCCATTCGAGCCGCGCGAGCGCCCGCCAGGCGCTAGGCCACAGCAGCCAGGGGTAGAGGAGCAGCGGCAAGAGGGGGAAATACCACCACCAGGGGCGCTGGTGGGCAAAGGATTTGACGATGCGCCCGGCGCTCTGCCCCCAGAAGATCATGTGCGCGTACTCGGGGCCGCCGCGGATCGCCGCCGGCACCGCCCAGGCGAGCGCGATCGCCGCGCCACCCAAGACGGCGAGCGCCAGACGTCGGTACCAGCGCCCCAACGGCTGCGCCAAAGGCCGCCACCATGGCCACAGAAGCGCCGCCGGCAGCACGTGCAATAGTACGACCGGCCCCTTGGCGAGTACCCCCGAGCCGATGCCGACCACCACCCATAGCCAGGCGCGCGGCTTGCCCTGAGCGGCATCCCACAGTCCGTTCATCGCCAACAGAACGCAGGTGGCGAGCAGCATGTCGAACATCACGGCCGGCGTATAAGCTGCCCACAGCCCCGTTCCCAGCAGGATCGTACCGGCCCAGCCGCCGAGAGAGAGCGCATCCGGCCACATGCGGCGAGCGAGGCGGGCCGTGAGCAGCACCCCTGCAAGAGAAGCCGCCGCGGCGGCAACGCGCGGCCACCAGTCGTTCACTCCGAAGAGCGCCCAACCCGCGTGGAGTATCCAGAAGAGCAGCGGCGGCTTGTGGTGATAGGGCTGGCCGTTCAGATACGGCACGAGGAAATCGCCGCGTGCGAACATTTCCCAGGCGACGCCGAGGTAGCGCGTCTCGTCGATGGGGAGGAAAGGCAAGGAGACCAGGAAGGCGAGCGTGAGGGCTGCGATGCCGGCGAGCCAGGCCATAAGGCAAGAGGGCGGCGAGAGGGGTGCGCTGCGCAGTGGGGTGTTCATGGGGGCGAAATCATAGGCGCGTCCGCGTCAACGCGGCGTGAAAACCGCAAGGAACGTGGATCGATGAACGCCGTCTATAATGGCACCATGGATGTGTTGGTCATCGAAGACAATCAGGATCTCGCGGGCAACCTCCTCGACTATCTCGAAGCGTGCGGTCATCGGGTCGATTGGGCGGCTGATGGTCTGAGCGGGCTGCATCTGGCTTCGAGCAAGACCTTCGACGCCATCGTGCTCGACCTCGGCTTGCCCGGCCTCGACGGGATCGAACTCTGCCGTCGCCTGCGGGAAGAAGGGATCGCCACGCCGATCCTCGTACTCACGGCCAGGGGCGAATTGGACGACAAGCTGCTCGGTCTGGAAGTGGGCGCCGACGACTATCTCGTCAAGCCCCTCTCGCTGCGCGAGCTCGAAGCG